>NZ_JAOARI010000014.1 GCF_025210605.1 Halodesulfovibrio sp.
ATATTACTTTGAGCCAAGTGAAAGAGGCGGTTGCTTTAATAAACAACCGCCCCAAAAAGAAACTAGGTTTCAGGACAACCATCGAGTTTTTAACTGAACTCGGAATATATCAACTGTTAAGTTTGACGTGACAATCTGCGTCAAGAAGGTTCTTTGGTCGCAGAAGGCACATTGGAACGAAACGTTGGAAATTTTTCTTCGAGAAAGGTTCTTGAAGCCCGCGGCAGCGCCGTCGGAGACCTCTTTATGCATCATCTGCATCTACGCGCTATTCTTTTTTGCTTTTGAAGTACTCTATAGTTTTGCGTAATCCTTCTTCCAGCGTAGTTGTTGGTGTCCAATTAAGCTTTTCTCGTGCCAGCGATATATCCGGCATGCGCTGTCTCGGATCATCATGAGGAAGAGATTTAAATTGCAGCACAGAATGAGAACCAGTCAGACTAATAATGTGCTCGGCGAGTTCTCTAATTGTCATCTCGTGAGGATTCCCCAAATTTACCGGTCCGGCAAAATCATCTTCTGTTCTATCCATCAGACGAATAATGCCTTCCACAAGATCATCAACAAAGCAAAAAGAGCGAGTCTGCGTTCCATCGCCATAAATGGTTACTGGTTCTTCCTTCAACGCTTGAATAATAAAATTTGAAACCACACGCCCATCGTGGGGATGCATATAAGGACCATACGTATTGAACAGACGGGCTACCTTAATGCGGACATTGTATTGGCGCTGGTAATCGAAGAATAGAGTTTCCGCACACCGCTTACCTTCGTCATAACAGGAGCGCACTCCCTTAGGGTTTACTTTCCCCCAGTAATCTTCTGTTTGCGGGTGTACTTCAGGGTCACCATAGACTTCCGAGGTTGAAGCCTGAAAAATTTTTGCGCCAGTCCGTTTGGCAAGTCCCAGCATGTTGATAGAGCCATGCACACTTGTTTTTACAGTCTGCACGGGGTCATACTGATAATGCACTGGTGATGCGGGACATGCCAGATTGTATATTTCATCAACTTCCACATAGAGTGGAAAGGTAATATCGTGTCGAAGCAATTCAAAATACGGTTCTTCCAGTAACTGGACTATATTTTCTTTTGTTCCTGTAAAAAAGTTATCGACGCATACTACTTCGCACTGTTTTTCCAACAGCCGTTTGCATAAATGAGCACCTAGAAAACCTGCTCCACCAGTTACCAACACTCGTTTTCGCGGTGTAAATGTCACGCTTACTCCCTCGCTAAAACATATGAATTTTTCAATATGATTTCAGCTGACTAGAGTAATAAGTCTCAACACGTAATTCTTTGATAAGTTACACAAAAAAAGAGGAAAGAGCATTTGCTCTATCCTCTTTTCAATTTCTAAGTATCCGACTAAACATTCACAAAGTTCAACGGCGCATGTGTCACACCACCGCCTGTTATGAACGTTTAGTTACGCCGAAAAACTTTTGAATATCTTTGCTGAAAAATTAGGCGTAAACGCCTGTGCTCCAGCCCGTCTACTCTATAGCTTTTCTACTAAGTCATCTACAAGCGCAGGAATGGTGTAATCTTCCGGCTGGATATCCGGTGTAAAACCAAACTGCTCAAGAGTTTTTGTCGTAATAGGACCAATGGAAGCAAGCTTCACCTTATCACGGTGTTCTTTAACGAGATCAGGTGAAACAAGATCAAAGAAGTTTTCCACGGTAGAAGAAGAACCAAAGGTTACGCAAGAAAGCTCGCCACTCTTAATAAGTTCGAGCACTTCGTCACGCTGTTCGCCAGCTGGTTTTGTTTCGTATACTGGAAGAACAGTAACCTGTGCGCCAGCTTTGCGGAGTTCTTCAGGAAGCACTTCACGAGCAACTTTAGCACGTGGAAGCAAAATCTTGCTGCCGTCCATGCCGCGCTCGATAAGTCCTTTTACAACACCCTCTGCAACGTATTTTTCTGGAACAAAATCAGGCTCGATGCCTTTTTCGCGCAGAATATCAGCTGTTGCAGGACCGATTGCAGCAATCTTGCTAGTGCCAAGAGCACGAGTATCGAGTCCCATCTCTGCAAGCTGAAGCCAGAAGTGTTTTACACCGTTAACAGAGGTGAAGATAACCCACTCGTATTCGTTGATGGATTTAATCGCAGAATGTACTTCGCTGTAGTCAGCAAGCGGGTCAATTTTAATAGTCGGGAACTGAATAACGTTTGCGCCAAGCTTAGTAAGGGATTTAGCCATACCACTTGCCTGCTCGCGTGCACGAGTAACAACAACGCCTTTGCCGCGCAACGGCAGCTGCTCAAACCAGTTCAGCTCATCACGAAGCTTAACAACATTACCCACAACAATAAGGGAAGGAGAAGTAAAGCCCTGCCTTACGCCTTCTTCAGGAAGAGTTGCGATTGTAGCAGTCATAGAACGGTGCTTAGCCGTGGTTCCCCAGTGCACGAGGGCTGCCGGAGTATCAGGGTTCATACCGTTTTCAATGAGCTGCTTGGAAATATGTGGCAAGTTCTTCATGCCCATAAAGAACACGAGAGTAGATGTGCCGGTAGCAAGAGACTTCCAGTTATGAGAGGAACCCGGTTTGTCAGGGTTTTCATGGCCGGTAATGAAGGAAACAGATGAAGCGTAGTCACGGTGTGTGAGTGGAATACCAGCGTATGCAGGGCCTGCAATAGCAGAGGTAATACCCGGAACTTCTTCAAATGGAACACCAGCTGCGAGCAACTCCTGCGCTTCTTCGCCGCCACGACCGAACATGTACGGATCGCCGCCTTTCAGACGTGCAACAGATTTGCCTTCTTTCGCTTTGTCCACGATAAGCTGGTTGATGCCTTCCTGACTCAATGTATGGTCGCCGCCTTTTTTACCTACGTAGATAATTTCGGCTTCAGGCTTTGCGTAAGAAAGAAATTCAGCATTCGCAAGGTAGTCATATACAATAACATCTGCTGTGCTGAGAATATCACGGCCTTTGATTGTCAGCAGGCCGGGATCGCCCGGACCAGCACCGATAAGGTAAACTTTCATCATTCCTCCGGTAATAATCAGGAACCGGAGTATCCTCCGGTTCCCTGATAATAACTTTATCTGTACCCATAAGCAGTTTTTATTTTTGCCTCCGGCGGGCAGGGCTCTGCCCCTGCACCCCGCAAGGGGGAGCCCCCCTTGACCGGCATTATTTATTCTGTCTTAAACAGAATAACTCGGTAGACTTGAATAAAAACTCCCACCCTGCTGCTAATTAATTTTCTGTAAGCCGCGATTGCAGCTAACACGAAAAAGCACCATCGCTAACAGGGGGTGCAGGGGGAATTATTTCCCCTGCCCGTCGGAGACAAAAGCGCCGCAGGCATAAGCCTTACTTAAACTTTCGCCCCTTACAGGATCATAGTCCGTTGCTAGCCCATTGCGTCAACAAGACGCTTCTGAAGCTTCAGCAGCTTTTGCTGAGTATCTTCAAGTTCGGCAGCGCGAGCTTTTTCTTTTTCAACGATAGCAGCCGGAGCGTTGTTAACGAAGCTTTCGTTACGCAGCTTACCGGAAGCCTGCTTGAGATCTTTTTCAACTTTGCCAAGCTCTTTATCGAGTCGTGCAAGTTCGTCTTCAAAGTTTACGAGACCTTCAAGAGGTACGATAACTTCGTTGCCCTGAACTACGCTGGAAGCAGAAGCTTTCGGTGCTTCAACATCTGCGCCGAGTTCAACGTTGTTAAGACGTGCAAGCGCCTGCATTACTTCCATTGCATCTTCGTACAGTGCTTTAGCTTCATCAGAAGCGGTACGGATAAGCACATTAAGGCGAGTCTGCGGAGCAACATTCAGTTCTGCTTTGATGGTACGTACTGCAACAATTGTTTCCTGAATGAGAGTCATTGCTGCTTCTGCATCATTATCTTCACATGCAGGGCGCATTTCTGGGTACAATTCTGTCGCAATATCTTTGTTTTCGATACCCGGCAGCACGCTCCACACCTGTGCGGTGATGAATGGCATAATCGGGTGAAGAATAACCATCATTTCCTGCAATACAGTCCACAGAACAAACTGTGCTTTTTCTGCACGTTCGCCACCTGCACGCATGTCAGGCTTAATAAGCTCAAGGTACCAGTCGCAGAACTCGTTCCAGATAAACTTGTACATGATCTGTGCAGATTCGTTGAAATGGTAACTTGTGATGGCGTTATCCATATCTTTCTTCACAGACTCAAGACGGGAAAGAATCCAACGGTGATGTACGCCGTCAATTTCATCGAAAGCGAAAGTCTTAGGCTTTTCTTCCGGCAGGTTCATCAGCGCGAAACGAGCTGCGTTCCAAATTTTGTTGCAGAAGTTACGGTAACCGTCGATGCGCTGCTCAGACAATTTAATGTCGCGACCCATTGCTGCAAAAGAAGTAAGGGTAAAGCGCAGGGAGTCACAACCGTATTTGTCGATCATTTCTACAGGGTCAATTACGTTACCTGTAGATTTAGACATCTTCTTCCCTTTTTCGTCACGCACAAGAGCATGGATGTACACATGATGGAACGGAACTTCGTCCATAAAGTGCAGCCCCATCATCATCATACGAGCAACCCAGAAGAACAGAATATCAAAACCGGTAACAAGTACGGAAGTCGGGTAGAAGGTATCCAGCTCTTTTGTTTTGTCAGGCCAGCCCATAGTAGAGAAAGGCCACAGCGCAGAAGAGAACCATGTATCAAGAACGTCTTCGTCCTGCACAATGTTTGTAGAACCACACTTACAGGAAGTCGGGTCTTCTGTTGCAACGATAAGCTCGCCGCAATCCTGACATGTCCATGCCGGAATACGGTGTCCCCACCAAATTTGACGGGAGATGCACCAGTCGCGGATATTATCAAGCCAGTGGTTGTAGGTCTTGATCCATGATTCTGGGAAAATCTGTGTGAGTTCCGGCACTGCTGCGCGAGCACGCGGAGCAAGCTTTGTCATTGCCACGAACCACTGAGTAGATACGAACGGCTCAACAATAGTTTTACAACGGTAACAGTGACCAACACTGTGCTCGTGTTCTTCGATGCGGTCGAGGTATCCGCCTGCTTTAAGCTCTTCAAGAATTTTTACACGAGCTTCAACACAGGTAAGACCTGCGTAATCACCGGTGTCTTCAGTAAGCGTACCGTCTTCATTGAGGATATTCATAACCTCAAGACCGTGCTTACGACCGAGTTCCCAGTCATTATGGTCATGTGCAGGGGTAACTTTCAGACAACCTGTACCGAATTCGATATCTACGTAGCGGTCACCGATAATTTCAAGTTCGCGTCCAACCAGTGGGAGAATTGCTTTTTTACCGATGAGATGGCTGAAGCGCTCGTCATCAGGGTTAACAGCAATAGCGGTATCCGCAAGCATGGTTTCTGGACGGGTAGTTGCGATAATAAGATCGCCGGAACCTTCTGCGAGAGGATATTTAATGTAGTGCAGTGCCCCCGGTTCATTAGCGTGATCTACTTCATCATCCGCAAGAGCGGTGTGACAACGCGGACACCAGTTAATGATGTAGTCGCCTTTGTAAATCAAACCCTGCTCGTGCAGTTCAACAAAAACTTTACGAACAGCTTTGGAAAGACCTTCATCCATAGTGAAGCGTTCACGGGTCCAGTCAACGGATGCACCCATTTTACGAACCTGATTAAGAATACGGCTACCGTACTCTTCACGCCAGTCCCATACACGCTCTACAAATTTTTCGCGACCAAGGTCATGACGACCTAAGCCTTCTGTAGCAAGCTTGCGCTCTACAACGTTCTGAGTAGCAATACCAGCATGGTCAGTACCCGGAACCCATAATACTTTTTTGCCTTTCTGACGCTGGTAGCGACAGAGAATATCCTGCAAAGTCAGGTTCAGAGCGTGCCCCATATGCAACGCACCGGTGACGTTTGGCGGCGGAATGACAATAGAATACGCCTCACCCTCGGCATCCATATCCGGTGTGAACACGTTGTTTTCTTCCCAGTGCTTTCGCCACTGGTCTTCAACCGTTTGAGATTCATACCCCTTAGAAAGAGCGTTTTCCGCCATACTGCTACTCCAGATTCGTTATTGTATTCAGGCTGGTAACAACCTGTTAAGTCTGTTTTTGGTAATTATTTGCACTCGCTGCCCTCGCTTGATAGAGTGCACTTCCACGACTGCAAAAAAGTCAGATTAATTAGCGGAAGGACAATGTCAAGCATCTATATATTATGGGACGAATCCCACCTATGGGGTTTACTCGTCTGGCGGGCACTGGAAGCAATGAAGCTTCCATACTGCATTGTGCGGGGAGAAGAAATAGCGCAGGGATTACTTTCTTGCAACCCACCAGCCTTACTCCTTACTCCCGGCGGTAACGCCAGATTAAAAGCGGAGGCTCTCGGTTCAAAAGGAATCGAAGAAATTCGCAACTATATTGCAAGAGGCGGAAAATATTTAGGCTTCTGCGGTGGTGCAGGACTGGGGCTTACCGGAAAAAACGGGCTGGACCTTTGCCCGTGGGAACGCGCAAAGTTTACCAACCGCTTACAGCACTTTGTTAGCGGACATCTGCATTCTTCTCTCGGTACCAATCTTTCGCACTCTGGCGATCTTATTCCTGATAATTTTTCAGAAAATCCAGCACTTCCTGTATGGTGGCCAGCCAGATTTTCTCCTAAAGAAAATACAGATGTCGAAATCTTAGCGAGCTACGCAACCCCCGGTAATGATTTCTGGATTGCAGACTTACCGCTAAGCACACTGCCTCCGGGGACATTCAACGAGTGGGAAGACCTGTATGGCATTAAGTTGCGCCCAGAGTTTCTGGAAGGTCAACCATGTGTCATCACAGGTAACTATGGTGAAGGACGCTATGTACTGAGTTATACGCATCTTGAAACACCAAATTCTCCTGAAGCAAATGCATGGCTTGCTCACATTATTAATGCACTCACTGAAGGCACCGTAACGGCAAAGCAGACTCTGGTGACAGACTGGCATCCTGCAACAGAACTCCCACTGTGGACAGATGAAAAGCTGCTTGAAGCGAAAGGAATATTCGACGACATCGTAACAATTGGCAAAAACCATTGTCTTTTCTTTGCCAGAAACTCATGGCTCATCGGTTGGCGTGCAGGTATTCCCGGAGCAAATCTGAATAACTTGTATAATGGACTCTGCTCCGCTGTTTCCATGCAACCGACTCCAGCAGCTGAAGAGTACTGGGCATCTGTTTCTGAAAAATTTATGCACGATTTGCATTTATTTTATGAAGGTGTGAAAGGCTATTTATTAGCAGAGCGGCTTGCGATGACGTTGTCCAAAACATTTCCAGAGACAGTTTCCACCGAATCACTTCGTAACCAGAGGACGGCATTATTTGGCCCTCCAATGGCAAGTGGCGGTCTGTACCTCGAGCTTCTTCATGTTCTCGACACATTAGTATACCTGTTACTGCCACATACTACTGCATCGTAAGAAACTATACATACTCATAACGTACTGTTATACAGAATCAACATTGTTATACAAAGCTCATACTATTGCAACTAGTCAATAGTATGGGCTTTTTTTATTACAACAACGTATCTCTACCATAACACGTTCCAATTGTTAGAAAGAGTAGAGAGCATCACTTCCGTATACATAGTATTCTTTTCGTAAATCCTTGCTGCAAAACTCTCGTACTTATATTGTACTAAATGAGAACGACACACACTTGGCAAGGAGTCTCTTTCCGTGAAAAAGATTTTCTTATTAATGCTGCTCGCTGGAGTAATATCCTGCGGTATCAGCTCGTATACCACTGTATCTATTAACCCTATTTTAAAGAAAACAGTGCATTACTTTGGACCTAGAGTAATGGGGGCAAAAGTACAGTTGGAAGATGCCAAACTTTCAACGCTCTCCGGTTACGGTTCAATCCATAACGTATACCTTGCCAACCCTGCTGGCTTTCCTCGCGGACATTGTATTCAAATTGGAGAAATTGATGTCGACATGCTTCCTTCCTCCATCGGGACAGGCACTATCGTCATTAACAATCTCACCATCAAAGCGATGGATATCGCCTTTATTGTGCAGCGCGATGGAAACAACTTCGATCAGCTCCTTAGAAACTTACGAAGCAAAATACCAGAACCTCGCGTCTATCCACCAAATCCTAATGATAAAATTGATTACTCACAGATCATTGGCAACCGCTATATCATTAAAAATATTCATATTATTACGCCTTCTGTAAGCGGATCGATGCCAAAACCGCAGCGGGCAAACTTCAGTGTAATTATGGACGACATGCACATTAAAAATATTGGGGAGCCGGAAAATGGTGTTCCATTCCTCGTAGCAGTTGAGCAAATTTTAGCAAAAATTGAAGACAAAATGCATTATGCTGTTCTGGAGAGTTACGTTCTGTACAAAGATCGCTAAACGACCATTACACGATCTTGCACGCCTGCATCCCCCGCCAGTAAATCTGTGCGGGGGCTTTTGTTATAAATAACTGCATTACGCTTTGTTTAAAAAGTAGAACTCTCATATTATCCTTCTACGAAATTTTAGCACGTAGTACATGCAGTAAAATCATACGTTTTTTGTACTATTATCGCATAACAATACGTTTTTTCTATTTACTATCAATTTTTACAGTGATATCCCCCCTGAACATCGTAGCAATAATACTTTGAACCTATACTATGGGAAATTTATACAATGACTAACCTGAACTTTGATGCAGATACTATCTGGTTATTTTGGCTCGCTCTGGCAGTCATCTTTTTTCTTATAGAATTATTCACACCAACATTCATCACTGTTTTTTTCGCTGCCGGTGCATTAATTGCCGGTGGTGCTGCATTGCTCGAATTTTCCATAACATCACAAGTAATCACCTTTGTTGTCGCATCGATCACTCTACTGATTCTTTTACGCAAAAAAATGCCTAAGATTTTCAGTCAGGATGCAGAGCAAAACAAAGCTGAAGAAGATACTTCGGTAAACGCAAATGCAACAGTTGTTGAAGCTATATCAAGCACAGCAGCAGGTCGCATAAAATATCAGGGCACGTTCTGGAATGCCGAATCGACAGAAGATATTCCTTCTGGTGCTATCGTTCGGATTGTTTCTAGAAAAGAATCAGACCCCAATACATTCATTGTTATAAAGGATTAACATGACCAGTCTTATTACCTCTATTGTTATTGCCGCACTTGTACTCATTACACTCGTCAAAACAGCGGTTGTTGTTCCTCAAAGAAGCTCCTACGTAATTGAACGTCTGGGTAAGTACTCTAAAACTCTTGATGCAGGTTTGCATATCCTCATTCCTTTTGTGGATAAAATCGCGTACCGCCGCTCAACTAAAGAAGAAATTCTTAACATTGCTTCACAGTCCTGCATCACTAGCGATAACGTAGTCGTAGAAATCGACGGCGTTCTGTACATTCAGGTGCAGGATGTTATGAAGTCCTGCTACGGAGTAAACGACTACTACCTTGCAGCAAGCCAGCTGGCACAGACTTCCCTGCGCTCTGCTATCGGTAGAATCAGTCTTGATAAAACATTCGAAGAACGCGACAGCATCAACGCTGCTGTTGTAGGTGCAGTTGATGAAGCAGCACGCGAATGGGGTATTAAAGTTATGCGTTACGAAATTCAGGATATTACTCCTCCTGAATCTGTTATGCATGCGATGGAACAACAGATGAAAGCTGAACGTGAAAAACGTGCAGAAATTGCAAGCTCTGAAGGTGACCGTCAGTCCCGCATCAACCGTGCTGAAGGTTACAAACAGGAAGCAATTGAACTTTCTGAAGGTGAAAAACAGAAGAAAATCAACGAAGCTAGCGGTCACGCACAGGAAATTCTTCTCATTGCTGAAGCTACCTCCAAAGGTATTTCCCTTATTGCAGACGCTATGGCTGCACCTGGTGGTAAAGAAGCTGCACAGCTTAAAGTTGCTGAACAGTTCATCAGCGAATTTGGTAAAATGGCTGAAAAATCCAATACCATGATCGTTCCTGCCGATATGGCAAACGTTGGTGGAATGGTTGCTTCCGCCACAGAAATTTTGAACAAAGTCAAAGTTCAACAATAAGTTTCTGTACATCAAAACGTATAAGGCTGTTTCTGGTTTATTCCAGAAACAGCCTTTTCTTTTCAGTGTGATATTTCACTATATTGTATTGTTTTTTTGATGCACGTTTTGGGATGACTTTACATGTCCTCCTGAGTATAGTGCCGCCATGGCAAACATCGGAGAATTTACATTACACGCAACGGACGGAGCTGCCCGTACAGGCGAACTGCAAACTGCGCACGGCGTAGTGCAGACGCCTATCTTTATGCCTGTGGGCACGGTAGGCAGCGTTAAGGGCATTGCTCCTGACGATTTGAATGATATCGGCGCTGAGATTATTCTCGGCAATACCTACCACTTGTACCTTCGTCCGGGCGATGAACTTGTTGCCCGTCGTGGCGGTCTGCAAAAGTTCAATTCCTGGAATAAACCAATCCTCACGGATAGCGGTGGTTTTCAGGTCTTCAGCCTAAGTGATTTACGAAAAATCAAAGAAGAAGGCGTAACCTTCCGCTCCCATCTTGACGGTTCTAAGCATCTTTTCACACCGGAAAAAGTTATCCAGATTCAGCGTAATCTGAATTCTGACATTATGATGGTGCTTGATGAGTGCGTCGGCTTCGGTGCAGATAAAGCATACACAGCCCGCTCTCTTGAAATGACCACTCGATGGGCACTGCGTTGTCGAGAAGAATACCCTCGTGGAGCTGGAGACAACTTGCTCTTCGCTATCACACAGGGTGGTTTCTTCAAAGACTTGCGCGAGCGCTCCATTGCACAGCTGACTTCTGAAGACTTCGACGGCTTTGCGCTGGGTGGTTTATCAGTTGGCGAAAGCAAAGAGAAAATGATGGAAATTCTCTATCACTCTGCGCCACTGCTTCCAAAAGACAAGCCACGTTACCTTATGGGAGTTGGTACACCACTTGATATCATCAACGGTATCAACGCCGGTATCGATATGTTCGACTGTGTACTTCCTACACGAAACGCCCGTAACGGCACGTTGTACACCTCTTTCGGCAAAATCAATATTAAACGCAAAGAGTATGCAGAAGACGACGGACCACTTGATCCTAATTGCAACTGCTACACTTGCCGCAACTTCTCCCGTGCGTATCTGCGCCACCTTTACCAAGCAAAAGAACTGCTGTCTTTCCGCTTGAACTCTATTCATAACCTTACCTACTTCCTCGACACAGTTCGCGGTGCACGTAAGGCAATTCATGAAGGTACATTTGCAGAGTACAAAAAGTCCTACGAGGCTATTTACCCTAACGAAGTGATCTAAGTACGAACAATACGTATAGCTATTTGGCACCAACCTGCCTGTAGCACCATGTAGAATCACACCGCCCTGTTATACAAAAGCAGGGCGGTTTTTATTTTTATTCTGACAAAACTGCATTGTATTTTTGCTTTGTATGAATTTACAACTTCTGTGGTGTATTTTTTATTGCGTTTTATAGTTAGCCACGGTAAAAAGTGTCTGCCTCAACATATGGACCTCGGTTGAAGACAGCAGGAGAGACCGCCTTTTTTGCTTTAGTAAAAAAGAAACGGCGCCGAAGATGTAACTCTTTCAGGCAAAAGGACTGCTGCTCGGACGAGCCTCTGGAGAGACTCCGCAAGGAGCACCGAAGGAGCAAACTGCTTTCCCAGTGCAGTGAAACTCTCAGGTAAAAGGACAGAGTGGACCCCATAAAACCAATATTGCGTTTTACCGTCCTCTTTTTCTTTTTTTCCAGTCATACCGTTTTTCATGCAGGCACCTTTGCGGAGCTGCTTTTCGTGCGTCTTTACGCCAGCAGTGAGCACACTGGGATTTTTTGCATACGCTTGTAATCGCCTTGCGCGATACATATATAGGGGAATATAGATTCCCCTCCTGACTGGTTTGTTGTTGTGGTTGCGATGCGCCGGAGCTTGTAGTTCCGGCGCATCTGCATTTTTATAGCCATATTAGCTCCTCCCTTTATTCCAGCCAGTTCCGCATCTTCTCTTTTGATTATATTTTATATCTCCACACGGCAGAAACATTATCATTGCTGTACCAGCATAAAAAACGCACTACACTAATCATAGTACTATTTTTTTGTTGCACAAACTAACGTGTTAGCTTGTTTACTTGTACAATTTTTCTGCCGTTACCTGCACAGCAAAATATAAAATTATATCTTCACAGGAGCTTACGATGCAAACAGTTTCCTTAAAAAGAAATGGTAAAGAAAACCTGACATTTACTGGCGAATTGCTTGTGAGCCTTGATGACAGAGAGTTAATGGGCGTAACGCCCAACTGGTGGGAACTGAAGCTGTACAAAACTACAATTGGCAAATTCATTCTCTCGTCTACGTTCCACATAAACTATCCAAGCAGACGGACGCTGCATGGAGCACTGAGCTTTTCCGAAGCAGAACATGTACAGCATTACCTTGTGAATGAATGCAACGGACCGACCAAAATCGCAGATGAATTCATCAACAGGGCAGCCAAGCGCGATAACGCTTTTCAAGCTCTGCTGAATACTCAGAAAGGTAGCTCTTCCTACAAGCAGCCAACAATCAGACCATTCACGTCGAAGGCGTTGTAGCATATATACACAAAGAGGGATGAGCATTTGCCCATCCCTCTTAATTTCTATTTGCAGGTGCCTATATGTCACCGCTTACACCTTATCATCAAACAAAGTTTGTACTTTCGAGACACCGTAAACAGTGCTTCTTGTCGATGCAGAGATGCATACTTACCCAAACGCATTGACACAGCTACTCACAACTATGATCGCATATTGTCAATAATGCCATTCAAGTCTTGAGCAAGCTGAGCAACTGATTCTACAGCAGCCGTAGATTCAGTCATTGCAGCTGCTGTTTGTTCCGAAATGTCATTAATAACATTCACAGAACAGCTTATTTGTTCACTCGCCGCAGACTGCTCTTCAGAAGCTGCTGCAATAGCGCGCACCTGATCGGCGGTCGCTTCTACCATCCCAAGAATAGCTTTCAAAGCCTCACCGGAACGAACAGCAAGCTCAGTCGAATCACCAACAAGGACTACTGCCTTTTCGGTTGCTTCCACATTCTGATTCGTACTTGCTTGAATAGCACTAACGTATTCAACAACTTCACGGGTTGCGCTCATTGTTTTTTCCGCAAGTTTGCGTACTTCATCAGCTACAACAGCAAAACCGCGTCCTGCTTCACCGGCACGAGCTGCCTCAATGGCAGCATTCAACGCCAACAGGTTTGTCTGGTCGGCAATATCTTCAATCACTGTGATTATTTGTCCAATACCATCTGCCCTTGTTCCAAGCACATCCATTTCTTTTTTCAATGTCTGCGCCTGTTGGGCAACTGCATGGATTTTGTTCACAGCCTGCTCGACTATGTCGCCGCCTTCAGCTGCTTTTTCCTGTGTTTCAGCAGCTAACTCTGCGGCATCTGACGCATTGCGCGCAACTTCCAGAACTGAAGCGTTCATCTGAGTCATAGCACTGGCAGACTCACCAGTCAGTCGTTGCTGTTCATCAGCACCATTGCTGGACTGACGAACCTGTGCAGCAAGTTCTTCTGAAGCAGATGAAACCTGCTCGGAAATTGTGCGTGCAGATTCTGCTGCATGCGTGATTTTGTCGTTCTGCTCTTCAACGCGACGCTGCTGGGTTCGCATCGCTGTCATGTCTGTAATCATCACAAATACACCAAGCATCTTACCATCGAGGTCATAAATTGGTGCTGCATCAAATACCAGAACCAGTTCATCGCCAGCAAAATTCTGCAAACGGGCTTCATTACCCGTTGATGGCTGATGTGACGCCATAACATCTTGAATAATATTATCGCAGCATGGGTCATTCACAATAAACTCAGAAACAGGAACACCCTTATAATCCGCAGGTGAACCAGCAATTCCCATAAGGTCAATTGCTTCCTGATTTGTTGACGTCAGCTTGCGGTCAGCATCACAGATTACTATTGGAGCTGTCATGCCGCGCAGCACACCCTTAGAAAACCCAAGTTCAATTTTCAGCTTTTCAACCATTGAGCCTAAGTTTCTGGAAAGGTCGCCCAGTTCATCCGCACTATTCACAACAAAATCTGCGTGAAAATCACCGTTTGTAATTGAATTTGATGCAACAGTAATTTTTTCAATAGGCTTAATAACAACCTTACGAATGAAGAACATGACGCTCAATACAAGGATGATAAATCCTGCAAAAGAAATTGCCATATTATCAAACATTTGCGTCTGAATTGTCCCCATGGTTCCAGTAATATCTTTTGCAATTACAAGCTGCCCTAGGATAGGTTTAGACGCACCATGACAGTGCCTGCAAGAAGGGGAATTGGCGATGGACACAACCCGGATAAACACAGGGCTATCACCACCACTTACGATTAAATTCTCTTTAATAGGATTTTCAAGTGCCCGTCTCGACAAACCGGAAAACCCTTCTACTGGTACCATTGAGGCAATCTGCTTATCAATGGAAGTCTCTTTTGTTGAATACGTAATCTCACCTGCATAGTCAGCAAGATGAATTTCCATGCTTGGATATTTCTCGTGAAAACGGTGAAATTCCTCTGTTGTGCCTTCGTCATCACCGATAATCATCGGACGTTCAATAACTTCCTGCACTAGTTGAGAAGTTTGTGTTAAAGACTCACTCAACTGCACCAGCATTGCCTGCCGCTGAAGATATGTTGAAGTTCCAATAAGGATAGAAAACACTGCAAACGAAATGACAGCAATCAAAATACTGATTTTGCCACCTAACGAAGCCTTCATTGCCATGCCATCCTCCTAATGTGCACCACTGGATACAAGTGGTTTAAATCCAAAAGTATTAATTCGTGTTGGGCTGTGACATACAACACATTCTTTTGGATCAGGCTTTCGCCGAATCAGGTCTGGTTCACCTGCTTCTGCATGTGCCGCACCAGGTCCATGACAGGACTCACATCCTACATCAGATAATTCAGGTGTCTCTTCGTAACTGACAAATCCTCCTTTGTTATACCCTGTGGTATGACATTCGTAGCATTCCTGTTGCTCAGCTTTTGTAAGCTTAGGCGCCATAACTGCAACACTATCCCAAGACTTTGCTTTCTTGGAATATTGCATAAAGCGCCCGTATTCCTCCTCATGACATTCACTACATGCAGCAGACCCCACATACTTTGCTGCAAGTGTAATGCATGGAACACACAGAACTAACCCAAGAGCAATTATCAAAACTCTTTGGCTTTGCATATTTTTTCTCCTTTTTGAAAGAGCATAAACGCGCACCCCTGCGCGCTCGCCCGAACGCTCTTCACAGCAATTGCCATGCACTCCAGTCAATTAAGCGAAGTGCGTAAACCTCCATCGGCTTTTATTGATTATTCTTTATTTTTTAAAAGCTTAACGAACAATAAACGTTCATTGTTTTTAAAAACCTCTATTTATTGCCCATCCAACATGCTTTTTTAATTCGATAAAATCAACATCAATAACAAAAAAAGTAATAATATTATATTAAAAGTATATCACTGCATACTAACAGAAATACAAATCTACTTTCACAATGCATCTACATAGCAAGAATATACTTTTTTCAATATCATATGTTCTTTCCACGCTCACATATTACACTGCTGGTAGAGTGAAAAAACTCCTCTTCATTAATTTTTACGTAAAAATACAACACTCATATTTTTTGAGGTTTGCATAATGATTAGCGATTACAAAGCATCAAATGTCCGCATATTACGAAATGTTTTATTGGTTATACTCTGCATAACATTCCTCATCGGTGCATGGCGGATTTTAATCGATACAAATTCAGATAAAATACCTGAAGCTCAAAAAGTTTTTAAAGAAGAAAAAAATCTAGAAAAGTAATTTAGCAATAGTATTTGCCCGAGACACCTCATGCTTGCAGCATGATGAGCCAGCGGAGGAATTAATGCCCACAATTGAAGAAGCTCTGTATATAAAACTTGAAGCCATTGACCCTACTATTGCAGGTGCCTTGCACAACATGCTCTGCGACATTCCTTTTACGCATCTGGTCAACACACTCCAACTCACAAAGCCCGAAGTACTTATTATTGGCTGCACAACATACTCAGAAGAAATTACAGAACGAATAATAGAAGCAAAACGCCACAAATACGGTGCTGTGTACGTTTGTGCATCACAATACACTGATACGAATAAACATGAGGCATTAGTCGCTGGTGCTCGAGATTTTTTCAGCTACCCTCTCAGCAAACTCATCCTGCAACGGGCATTACAGGATTACCTGACGAATCGACCTGTGGACACAAGCAAAACCAGCCGCCCCAAAGTTATTGCACTCATGGGAGCACGCGGCGGTTCCGGCACAACCTCTGTCACTGTAAACCTTGCAGCTTGTTTCGCAAAAGACGGTACAAGAGTCGGGTTACTAGACTTTTCGAGACCATATGGAGATGTGGCAACATTTCTTAATACGCCGTCTAAACGTGATAGACGGCATGCTGCCAGAGACATAGGGTTAATGAATGCATCATTTATGAAAAGTGCCATGTATCATCACAGCAGTGGAATACTGGCGCTCGTAGCACCAGAAGTAACTATGGGAACAGGGAGTGTGGTTCCGGAAACTGTCTCCGCAATGTTGCTTGCAGCGGCAGATGCGTTTGAAATAATAGTTATAGATATGGGCAGTCGTGTTGATGCCGCCCTCTATCGGGTGATGGAAATGGCAGATGCAAGCTTACTGGTCGCTATGCCTACCAAGCCCTGCATGGGGAGTGCAAAACGATTTGTTCAAACCATCACTTCCGGTGGCTTTGAAAATTTCTGCAAACTTTCTCTGGTTCTTACGGGATGTGTTTCCGGCAATACTCTCTCGAAATTTGAAATCGAAAAGACCATCGGCGTAAATTGCATTATCTGCTTACCAGAAGATCAAAAAGGGACATTTATTGCGATAAATGACGGCACGCCATACTGCCATCTTTATCCAGAATCTCCCCTTACAAGCAGCTTAAAAGAATTGGCAGCACATTTAGAGCAGCATGAATGCCCGAATGAAAAATCCAAAGTGTAAGAGCATATTACAGGTAGTTCTCAATACGCTGCTTGATCCTCGGCAAATTAAGGCATATTCTTTTTTTGGTGATAGAAATATGTTCTGCAAAGCTAGTACAGGAAACTGCTTTCATCACGTAACATATTCATTTAATTACCGTAAAACCAAAAATATATTTTTTTCTGGACGCCATTAGCAATATCAGATAAACACCTCGCATTCAGGTCGGGTAGCGGTCAAGCTGCACCCGTTTTCTTAATTTTTAACCAAGGCTTTTGTATGCAGAATACTCATACCGCAACTAGTCAACGAACACTTTCTTGTTTGGAAAGTACTTTTGCGCGCGTATTCCATGAGCCTTGGACTACTCGCGAAGGCGTGCAGCTATAGCACGCTGCTAAAATTATTGTACCACTAAGGCTCGGAACTTGCGTTCGAGCCTTTTTTTTTGATTTTATTTTACACCCCTATGCGATGTTGTTTTGCAAAAGGGTAACGTTACAGGCGCACAGAATATCCTGAAACCGGCCTTACCGGAGCACAATCTAAGCTGTAAAACACAAGGAAAGCCACAATGCAGTTTAACCGTCATGCTCTTGCCTACTCCCTTCCGTGGAATATTTTTCTTCTCACTACCGGTGCACTAATTTTTGTCATTGGCTACAATGGCATTGCAGCGCACCACAGCTTTATCCCTGCTGGGCTGTATGGGTTTGCAGTTTTTGCAAACTACTCCAACGATGTACTCACCATCTCGCAATGGTATTTACTTTTTAACATTCCTATTTTCATTCTCGCATGGCGAGGAGTCGGAAGACGTTTCTTTTTTCTTAATATGTACTGCATGTTGCTGGTTACAATTCTGTCCCAATACTTAACACTCAACCTGCACATTCAGGACAAACTGCTCGGTGCCATTGCTGCCGGTGTAATTATGGGAATGGGCGGCGGAATAATACTCCGATCATTTGGTGCAGGCGGCGGTTTCGATGTTTTAGCAGTCATTTTGAACCGTAAATTCGGTGTGCGCATCGGTGTTTTTTACTTCGTTATCAACCTGATACTCATGGGGCTTATTGCGATACAGTTTGATGCTGATCTGGTTGTTACCACGCTGATTATGCTCTTCATCAGTTCATATATAACTGAATACGCACTGTCCGTGTTCAACCAGAAAAAAGCAGTGCGCATCATATCCTATCGAAACGATGAAATTATCATGAAAATGCGACACGCTAAGCGCCTCAATGGAACTCTGGTTCATGGAACCGGATCATATTCCGGCAAAGAAGTAGGCATGCTGTTTTGCATTACAGATAACATCCGCATGAAGCAGTTGGAATCTCTTGTATTTGATACTGATCCAAACGCAATTTTTGTTGTTGAAAATACATTCTCCGTAATCGGCTCTAACTTCGCACCACGAAAACTCTATTAGCTGTTACCATTTTCTCAACAGCACATTTTTTAGCTAAAAACAAAACCCGTCAGAAAAGTTCACTTTCTGACGGGTTTTGTTTTTCCGCGTAAATTTGAACCACTCCGTCCTCTTGACGGTTTCTGAATCATCTGGTGCTGTACAGTTATCAAACTCTGGAGGAGTAATGCACAAAAAGCACATTCACCTACTTGTCACGACCCTATTACTTGTATCCATGTGTACAGGATGCGCTGTTAAAGCCCGCGGCAATCATAGAATCGAGCATACTATTAAAAAAGTATCATCACTACGTAGCGTTCCTTGCTAAATTGTTTTCTACTGAAAAGGTCATGCTGCCAGTAAGTACCCAATAAAAATAACTACGCAGAAAGAACTATATTTCACTATCGTGACTACCTTTGCTTTTTTATACTATGTAAACAACATTGTGTTACCTACATACTCATGTCCATGTAGCCCGCACATTCTTGACACACACGTAAAACGCTTTATTTAGCACAACAACTAAACAAGTTGATTCTGGAAATCACATGCAAAAGCTCACTCAAACACTAAAGGCACTATCAGACCAAAACAGACTTCGCATAATCGTCACACTTATGAAGTATGATGAATTATGCGCCTGCCAATTTACGCAGTTGCTCGGCATTGCTGGAGCCACTGTTTCAAGGCATCTAAGCGTTCTACACAATGCAGAACTCGTACAATTCAGAAAAGAAGGGCGATGGATATTTTATAAATTAGGAGCAGGCATTGCATATGCGCAGCCTGTTTTAGACTGGATTAATGACAAGGCAGAAACATGCCCTGAGCTACAGGCTGACCTTGCTGAACTGAAAAAAATTCTAGCCTGCGCCCCTGAAGATATCTCCCGCAAACAGCGTAGCGGCTCTGCCGCTAAAAACAGGAATCACAATGAAGACTAAATTGAATATCCTTTTTTTATGCACTGGAAACTCCTGCCGGAGTCAAATGGCAGAAGGATGGGCACGACACCTTAAAGGCGATATTTTGAACGCCTATTCCGCAGGTATTGAGACGCATGGTCTTAATCCGAACGCCGTTGCAGTCATGAAAGAAGCAGGCGTAGATATTTCATCGCATACGTCACAACTTCTTTCTGAATACGATGACATTGCGTTCGATGCTGTTGTCACCGTCTGCGGACATGCACACGAAACCTGCCCATATTTTCCAGGCAATGCCAAGGTGGTGCATGTAGGATTCCCTGATCCGCCTGCCCAAGCAAAAGAACTTGCAGCACAAGGCGCATCAGCCGAAGAGCAATTGAATTGCTATCGAGCAGTGCGCGACGCAATCAAGGAATATATAGCAACCCTTCCTGAATCGTTGGGGCTGTAAATCAATTTCCTTTTTTCATTAACGAACTTCACAGATTTGTCTTTTTTGACGCAAATTTTGTACTTTGTAACACAAATGACACACGGATTAGATATTTTATAATTGTCATTAGCTGACAATAGGGTGACAGCAACTCTATCCTCTGTCTTTGATGGGTGGTCCAGCAACTACCACACCTCGAGACAACTGATCGGAGCAGGAAACCTCTCTCTCCCTGCTCCGATCATTTTTTTATTAAGCACCCCGCACGCTCCCCCCGTATTCTTCCCTGCACATTGCTAGTCTCACTAGCTCTACGCGCATGCAATGCGTAAAAACAGCGTACGACAAGCATCTAGCCTGTTGCAATCGCACCGACAGTTTTCCACATAGTCGAAAAGAAAAACACACCGAAGACAAAAGCTTCAAAAGTTCGTACAGTTATTCTCCAACCGAATTTTTTTCTTAAGCGAGATGGCTATGAACACATTAATTGATTTCGATAAAATTACACAGCTATTTGCTGCCGCTGATACAGAAAACAGAGATTTTTTGTACGAATATGAAGTGTACAACTTACTTGCAAATTCAGGTGCAGAAACACCGCCAATTGCAAACCTTCTACCACGCGGTGCTCGCTTTTCAGATGAAGAGCTTATGGCTATCCCCGGCGAAAAAGCTGTACTCAAAATCGTATCTCCTACCATTATTCATAAAACAGAAGTAGGTGGAGTACGCATTGTTGAAAAACACCCTTCAAAAATTCGTTCAGCAGTACGCGGCATGCAGTATGAAGTGCCTGAAAACTACGCTGCCTACATCGAACGCCATCCCGACCATGCACCAGAATCCTACAAAGGATTAAAAGGTGATGCGCTTATCAAAGCAATCAGCCGAGATCTCAAAGGGGTGCTGCAAGTACAGTTTATGCCACCAGACTCCAGTGCATTTGGTAACGAACTGATTGTTGGGCTTCGCCATACTCGCGAATTCGGCATGGTTATCAGTGCAGGTCTAGGTGGAACAGATACAGAGCTCTATGCAGAGCGCTTCCGCAAAGGGCAGGCTATCGTGGCGGCATCTACAGAATTAGTCGACGGGGAATCTTTCTTTGAACTTTTCCGCAAGACTATTTCATATCGCAAACTCGCAGGGTTAACTCGCGGACAACGACGCATTGTTACTGATGAGCAGCTTATCGAATGCTTCAGTTCGTTTATTGAAATGGGACGCTTCTACTCTCCATCCAACACTGAAGCACCATTTATTATTGAAGAACTTGAAATAAACCCGTTTGCTTTTACTGACTACCTTATGGTTCCGCTGGATGGCATGTGCCGCTTTGGTAAAGCTGAAAAACTTGCGGCTCCACGTCCTATCCACAAAATTCATAACCTGCTGCATCCTGAGCGCATAGGCATTATTGGTGTTTCTGCTACCCGCCGTAACTTTGGACGAATAATTCTTGAAAACATTATTGCTGAAGGATTCGCCAAGGAGAACGTCACACTCATCCGCGATGGAATTGATGAAATTGACGGGGTACGCTGTGTTCCTAATCTCGCCAGCCTTGACCACAAACTAGACCTCTTTGTTGTTGCTGTTTCCGCTGCACAAGTGCCACAACTTGTGGATGAAATCATCGAGCTTGATGCCGCCCAGAGCGTCATGCTTATCCCCGGAGGCATAGGTGAAACAGAAGGCAGCCAGAAAGAAGCTGCGGAACTCATTGCAAAAATAGATGCCGCACACACACGAAACGACGGTGGGCCGGTATTTCTTGGTGCTAACTGCATGGGTGTAGTTTCACACCCCGGTTCCTATGACACATGGTTCATTCCTGAAGAAAAATTACCCAAAAACCGTACTGCAACGCCGCATCGAGCCGCACTTATAAGCCAGAGCGGAGCTTTCATGCTGCACAGATGCAGCCAGAAGCCGGAATTACATCCGAATTATATGATCTCAATGGGCAACCAGACAGACCTTACACTTGGTGATATGGTTCGCTACTTTAAAGACGCTGATGATGTTGATGTAATTGCCGTATACGCTGAAGGATTTAGTGATCTCGACGGACTGGAATTTTGCAAAGCTGTTCGTGAGGCTATTCTGAATGGCAAGGAAGTTGTGTTTTACAAAGCTGGTCGCACACCGGAAGGAAAAACTGCTACCAGTGGACATACGGCATCTCTTGCTGGCGATTACATGGTATGCGAAAGCTGTGTGCGCCAAGCTGGAGCACTCGTAGCCCGAACTTTTCAGGAATTTCAAGACCTGTTCCTGCTTGCAGAGATGCTGCATGATAAAAATATTGCTGGAAACCGCCTCGCTGCTGTCAGTGGTGCCGGTTTTGAGGCTGTGGGTATGGCAGACTCCATACATTCCGATGATTTTCAAATGGATCTTGCAGCGTTCAGTGCAGAGACAAAACAAACGATTGCAACCATGCTTGAAGCCAACAAGCTGCAATCCCTTGTTACGATTCAAAATCCGCTTGACCTCACACCAAGCGCAAACGACACACTCCATGCTCAAGCAGTGACAACGCTCGCTACTGATACCGCTGTAGATTCTGTGATAGTTGGACTTGATCCACTTTCACCAGCTATGCACACTTTGGCAGAACCGACGTTACCAGTGTTTTCAATAGAAGATGAACACTCTATTGCAAAATTACTTGTAGAAGCGGCACAAGCATCAAACAAGCCAATCATCGGTGTTATTGATGGTGGTAGACTCTATGACCCGTTACGTGACCACTTTTTACTGCATAATGTACCTGTTTTTCCTGTGTGTGACAGAGCCGTGGCTGCTCTTGCCCTTTACTCTGAAGCACGACTGCGTGTTGAAGAAATACGGGCAACAAATGAGCATTTTTAGTCTCACGTAGTCATTACTTTCATACGTGTGAAATACTCATAAAAAACAATAGAACATCATCTTATTATCACTTTGTGCCAAATAGTGATGATGTTTACTCTTGTGGAATGAATTTACTCTGTGTGCAATAAAGACGTATTGAATGTCTTGGCGTTGTTCCGGTCACAATCGTGCTAACCCCACGATGGTACCTCCCCCAGAGATGAATTCTTTCAGATTAAGTGTAATTCTTCCCTAATAAAATTCCAGAACTTACCCCACGCTTTTATAGACAACCAAGACAGAGAAACCCCACCTGGCAGCAAGTGGGGTTTTTCTATTCTCTGCCCTTGCTTACTTTTGTTGCAAGCACTACACCTTTCCACAGAAACACCTTCTTTTCCGGTAAGATTAGCCGCAGTATATATTACATTATACTAACAAGTTAACCGCTCTCATCACAGAGAATCCTTTGGAATATGGTTCAAGATATGCTACCGTCTAGGGCGTGTTTTAAAATTATGCGCAAAGAGATGCTATGCAGCTCGTTCTCCTTACAAGGCAAAAATAAAAACACCTTGAATACATCAGCAGTACGTCAGAACATATTTTTACTGATGGCGCTTCAAGGAATAGAAAAGAACAGCACCTAACAGGTGCAATGTAAAAGATGTCCAAGTACCTTAGCTATTTTTTATAATCTGGATGCACCCTAGTTTCTGTGCAGAAATCATCAAAAAACACCCTATGCTACAGCATGTAAGTATGCACGTTGTCTGTGTAGGCGTCCCATTCTTCTTCATAAGTACAGACGTGTCTTACTCACGGAAAAAGGCAGCCCTTCTTGCATGGGGCTGCCTTTGCTGCTTTTAAGTAACACACGGGGCGCTTGCCCTCTTCTCATTTATCTATCTGCTTTTTCTTAGCTTTTTTATTACTTCTTGTCCGTGTAACAAAGTATCCTGCAACAATAAGAAGCACCATCACTGCTATGGGAGCATATGTTTCAAAAACTGTGGCTGTCATACTATCCGTCACTTTTGTGTTTACGTTAACATACAACAGTGGAGCGAAATAAGAGTCTTCACGCTGCTGGCATCCGGCAGTTCCATTGCCTCTACTGCAATCTCTTTTGCATCAGACGTTACGATTGTGCGGATTAAGTCTTTTGTCTGTTCAATTGAGTTAGGTGCAACCGCAAGAGAATCTACCCCAAGTCCCACAAGCACGAATACAGCTTGGAGATTGCTGGTAACTTCTCCACCAACGCTCACAGGGATGCCTGCTTCGTGTGCTACTGCGATGATATCACGGATAATGCGAAGAATAGCAGGGTGCACTTCGTCATACTCTGTGCCTAAAACAGAATTTTTTGGATCATACACCATGACATATCGAGCGAGATCATCACCACCCAGTACAAAAAAGTCTGCTTCGCGTGCCAATTGGTCTGCAAGAAAAACAGCTGAAGGTACTTCGATAACCACCCCCACTTCTATGTTGGCAGCACAAGCAATATTTTCTTTTTTAAGCATTGCCCGAACTTCATTTATGATGCTGTGCACGTCTCTAAGCTCGGTAACTTGCGACACCATCGGTAACAACATCTTTAATGGATGGTCAGCAGCTACACGTAAAATTGCCTTAATTTGATGGAGAAATAATTCCTTATGGGCAAGGCTGAACCGTATTCCCCGCTTATCAAAACATGAATGTCGTTCGGCTGCATGCTGTTCCAGATACGGTAACTGGTTATCGCCGCCCAAATCAGCTGTCGCAATAACAAGCGGTTCACCTTTAAGTAATTCAGCCGCCTTGGTGTACACTTGTACCTGTTCTTCTTCTGACGGAGGAATAACCCGATTCAAATACAAATCTTCCGTTCGCAAAATAGCTATGCTGTCCGCACCGGACTCAAGTGCACCGGGGATTTCTTCAACGGATTTAGCATTCACCTCAACGCGCACTGTTTTACCATCACGAGTTACCGCAGGGGCTACTGTTTTTAAACGCACGTCCTGCACATGCTCATCCCATTGCGAACGTAGCATTTTTAGTTCATTTGTTTTAGCTGCATCCGGCGAAATCCACACCTCACCAGTCGCACCGTTTAAGCCGATAATATCACCATCTTGCAATGGCTCAAGAAGTTGATGAACACCTGCCACTGCTGGTATTTTCAATGCACGGGCAAACACTGCAACATGTGACGTTGCCCCGCCTTCCTGTGTTACAATGCCAAGCACGTTTTCCATATCAAGCTCAACCATATCTGATGGTCCAAGATCAGTTGCTACAAGAATGGAAGGCTCAGCAATCTCAGGTCCCACAAATTTTTCCCCAGTTAACGCACGCAGCACCCGTATTCCAACATCCAGAACATCTGCTGCCCTGCCCCGTACATATTCGTTCTGAAGAGTACGATATCGTTCCATTGTCTTGTCGATTGTTTCCGACCATGCCGCCTCCGCTGTGTATTTTGATTTAGTCATAAAATCATGTGCGGAGCATGTAATGTATGGATCATCCAACAGCATACTGTGCAATGCGAAAAACTCAGCCTCCTCTGCTGAGTCTGCACTACCGGACGCTTTATATTCCAAATCTGCCAGCTCGATACGCGCCATAGCAATGGCTTCTGCCAACCGAATCATTTCAACTTCTGAATCAGACGCAACAGTCTTCTCAACGGTTGGCAGCATCGGACGATACCAGACTATAGGACCAAGCGCTGTCCCCGGTGCAGCAGCAATGCCTCCTGCGGACATACTTGCATTCCGCAGGCTGTAGTCAGGCTTATCAACATCACCAAAATTTTCTTCTGCCAATGCAGTCAAGGCAGACAAGGCATCTTTGGCATCAACACCCACTGCCCGAAACTGAATGGTTTCTCCCTGTTGAACAGCCAGCATTGTTATCTGGTTCAACGAACGAGCACTGGCACTTTCTGTTTCCCGAATAAGCCACACATCTGCAACGTACCCTCCAAGCGTGCCCACAATGCGTGCAGCCGGACGTGCATGCAGCCCAAGTCTATTCGGGACTACAATCGAAATTTCTTCACTTTTTTCCCGTGCAGGCGGTGTCTCTTCTTCAACATGCGGACTCCGCGCATGTCCATTTGGTTCTTCCACTCCAAGTTGTTTCGCTTTTGCGCGCACAATAGTTTCAGCATCCTTAAGAACAGCTTCCATGTCTGCGCCTGCTGCTATCTGAATCGCTGCCGCCATAGCACCTTCAACAAGTGGTGCTGAACTCATGTAGACCTTTCTTTGTTGGTCCTCCGGTAATAAATCGATAGCTGTTTCAGCGCTTAAGATAGCACTCCCCAAATCCATAAGCACAAGAACACCGTCCCCCTGCTGCACTTGCTGAATGGCGCTGAGAACTTTAGCAGGGTCAGTTCCAATGGGATGTTCTTCATCATTACTTCCGGCAGCCAATGCCACAGGGACAGCACCCTGCGTAATCTGTTCGATTATACCATGAAGCCCTTCCGCCAAACGACGACAATGAGATACCAAAACAATACCGACCATATATTTACTCTCTTATGCTCTCGTACAATGCCTGTATAAGATAGAATGATGACGTGGCTCCGGGGTCCTGATGCCCGATACTGCGCTCTCCCAAGTAACTTGCTCGCCCTTTTTGCGCCAGCATAGGAATTGTTGCAGTCATTCCTGCTGCTGCTGCATCAACACAGGCACGCATAATTTCAACCATCGTCGCACCGGACTCTAATTGCTTTTTATACTCCAGCAGCATCGGCTCCCACGTATCATACATTGTTTTATCACCGGATTTTGTTCTGCCACGTGCAATCAAAGCGGCAACACCAACATCAAAAAAAGTAAACAACTCAGAAGAAGTTAACGCATCCCGCTCACCAACCGTTGCAGAACCTTTTAAAAACAGCGTACCATAGAGTGGTCCACTGGCTCCCCCGACACTTGAAAGCAATATCATCCCTGAAGTCTTGAGCACTTCTCCTAAACGTAAATTTTGCATTTCCGGCACAGCTTGCAACAGCCATGTGAAGCCCCTGTCCATATTAATACCGTGATCTCCATCACCGATTGCGGCATCAAGATCATGCAGTTCTTCTTTATGTTCACTCATTTTTGCAGCTGCTTTTGTATACCATGTAAAAGCAGTTTCTTTCGTAAACATCGAATATTCCTATTTGGAAGAAGTACAGACAGTTCCGAGCGTACATAACGCAGGAGTCGCAACACGTGCATCCCACAAATCAAGCATTTCTTTATCCGCCCGCAAAATACTTATGGAACATCCCAGCATCTCCAAGGAAGAAATATAAGTCCCAACGAGATTGCGCTGAATAGTTATTCCATACTGCGGACAAAGTAATGCGAGCTTCCGGTAGACACCGTACAATTCGCCTACCGGCGTTCCTCCCATGCCATTGACCAACACGATAACATTATCACCTTTTGCAAACTGCTTGCTCACAAGTTCAACATCATCCCATATTCCAGTGTCGGCGTTTAATTCGTGCACAATACGCGTGTAATCAGGGTCTGCGAAAATATGTTCAACCAAAATTTGTACTAGCTCATCTACAGAAGCCATAGGCATACGTTTTATGCCCGGTTCACCATGAATTCCAATGCCGATTTCAATTTCATTCTCGCCCAGCGTAAAAGTCGGTTTACCAGCTGCCGGAACAACGCATGAGCTTAGCGCCACCCCCATAGACCGCCCATTCTGGTTTATTCGACGCCCTAACGCCGCACACTGTTCAAAAGAATATCCAGCTTGCGCAGCAGCTCCTATAATCTTTTCGGCGAGAACAGTAATACCCAGCCCACGTCTACCAGCTGTTCCACCGCCACCTTTTACGGCTACATCGTCATCAATAAGAATACATTGAACTTGAATTCCATCAGCCAGACACAACTCTGCTGCCGTTTCAAAATTAAGAACATCGCCTGTGTAGTTTTTAACTAAAAACAGCACGCCAGCACCGCGGTGCACTTTCTTCGCACATTCATATATCTGGTTCGGTGTCGGAGACGTGAAGACTTCACCCGGACATGCTCCATCAAGCATACCGAAACCAACATACCCGCAATGCATCGGTTCATGCCCGCTGCCACCGCCTGATATCAAAGCAACTTTGCCATCTGGAATTTCCCTGCGGCATACATATCTGGGGTTCAGGTTCAAATAGAGTTCGGGGTGCGCTGCCGCCAGTCCCTGTAGCTGCTCAAGCACAACATCTTCAGCTTTATTGATTAATTTTTTCATGCATTTTTCCTGCAATAATTACGTCACAGCTTTTCTGTAAGAGCCATCAATCTACCACAAGAGGCAGTACAAAATCGTGGATTATCTGCACGGTCAAAGCGCAAAATATACAAAAAAAGCTGCCCTGCATTATGCAGAACAGCTCTTCAATTTTATATCTCAGAATCTTATGATGTTACGACGAAGCTTTCGCCGATACCGAGTTTGCCATGTACACACCTGTGATAACAAGAAGCACACCAGCAAACAACGAAAGCGATAGTGGTTCATTCAGAATAATCCATCCACACAAGATAGCTGCTACGGGGACAAAATTAATGAACACTCCTGACCGCGAAGCACCTATCTCTTTAATTGCCTGATAAAACCACGTAAAACCGATGACTGTCCCCAGCACACCTAAATACGCGATGCATAATAGGTGCGTCATAGTATAGCCGGAAAAGTCGGTTACCATGCCTTCATTCAGGGCAAACGGCAAAAGCATTATTGTACCTGTTATACAAGAATATGTGATTGCCGCATGCGGACTTAAAAAACTCATCATACGCTTCCCAAGCAGGGAGTATAAAACCCAGCTTAGAACACCACCAAAAATAATGAGATCCCCACCGCTTAGCCCACCTGTCAAAAGTGATGCGGGATTGCCGCGGGATATCGCTATAGTAGCACCTGTAACAGAGAGGCAAATACCCACCCCTTTACGAGTAGTTAGTTTCTCTCCAAAAAACAGTGCCGCCAGTACAGTAATAAGAATAGGATTTGTGGAAATAATCACAGCAGCCCGCCCCGCAGGAACGGTTTGAAGTCCTGTAAAAAAGAATGCATTGTATGCAAACACACCGGTTGCGCCCAATAGGCAAACACCCAGCCATCCTTTTTTATCAAGAGCCGGTAACCCGCCGGAACGTTGATACATAATCCACACCATACAGACTGATGCTGTTAAAAACCGCAAAAAAGCGGCGGAAAAAGCGCCCATTCCATCCGAAAGCAGACGTCCTGCTACGAATGTTCCTCCCCACAACACTGCGGTAAGGATTAATTTTCCGTACACCATCATTTCTGTTCATCCTATTTTTTTTTAAAACATACGTTTCAGCAACGGTGCTTTTCTCAATACACCCGCCGTAAACATCCAACTTGCCGCCATTGAAAGCACCAGTATGACAGTTGATTTGACATAAGTTGACCATGCCAGCGGAATAAACGCATATGCCAACCAGTACACAATCGGGGCATGCAAGTAATAAATACCATATGAGTTTTTTGAAGCAGAGCGCCAAAAAGCGCTTTTACCATTAACCCACGTGCTGAATACGGCACACAAGCCCATAAGTGAAGCAATACTGTATGTTGTAAAGGCGCAAGCTAGAATAATCTGTTTTTGCCAAAGTGGAATAGGAGATGCCACAAAGCCTAAACGGACAGGAAGGTAAATAACCATAGTGAGGACAAAAAGCGGCAACCAGACGCGTTTTCGCGGACGGTATCCCTCTTGTGTAAACCATCCATATTTCCATGCCCACATGCCAAGAATAAAGAACACAACCAATTGCACTAGACGTTCTGGGCGGAAAGACAGGAGGTAACTTACGTACCAGTAATCCAAAGGAAAAAATTGTAACGCAATGAAAAAGCATGATGCGGAAACGCCAACGACGGCAGGAAAGAGCCAAAGCGGTGCCTGAGCTGGAGTGCGTGTTACATTACGCAACGCTGGAACGCACTTCCAAATTATTGTCAACGCCACAAATAGCCAAAAAAGAAGCGCCAGAAACCAGTAAACCGAGTGTTGGAACGCGTCTGTCCAAAAATAATGCGTCCAAAATGAATAGAGGTCTACCGGCATATTGCGGGAATACGGGTAACTGAATGCAGTAGGAGGTGCTAAAAGAACAATGCCGAGCACCCATGGAATGAAAATGCGCCATGTTTTCTGTTGTAAAAATGAAACAACACCATGTCTCTGTAACGAAGGCAATGCAAAATATCCTGCGATAAAGAACATACAAGGCATTAAAGGAACATCTACCAGCACTACCAACTGTGTAAAATACAAGTTTGTAACCGGATTCACTACATACCACCAAACGGGAGGATACATCATGTAACAAATTGCAACATGGAGCACTACAACTCCCAAAATAATTACAGATCGAAGGTTATCCAGAAAATATAAACGATTTTCTACCATTTTCATTCCCTATTCTTTTGTTAATCTTACTACAATAAAACAATCCTTCTACATTTTTTTCCTATGTTATAGGAATAGATACGTTCAATTATATCAAATAGAAAAATAAAGAAAGTCTTTCATTAAATTTGCATATTAGAACACATAAAAAAGAACTCCCGCGGTCTACTTTTTACATAGATAGAACACGGGAGAACAGTTGCTTAAAAAAAATTAGCAGAGATATTTTAAAAAAGTGCACAAAAATGCACTCTCGCTGTTGTTTTTACACTAAAGCTGCAAATTGCACATACGCACTTTTTAAAATCATACATGCCATTACTGCAAGCATGCCGAATAAAACTTTGCGATACGCAAACTCCCCAATCTTTCTGGAGGCGAGAACGCCTAACCGCGCGCCAAGCATTACAGCTGGGGCAGCCGCAGCAAACAGGAGAACAGTTTCTTTTGTCTGGATGCCTGCATAAGTCTGCAACGAAAGGATTAATGCACCAGATACGATAAAGTAGCTGGCAATACTTGCCTTGATCGTATCTTTCTCCCACCCGGCAAGTGAGGTATAGACAATAGTCGGAGGTCCACCCATGCCAACGGAAGAGCTAATCGCCGTGGAGCAGAAACCAGCTACTGCCCCCCATGCACTGTGCACTTTTCGAGGTTTTGCTCCTTCAAAAAACAGTCCCCACATTGCATAGATAAAAAGGAAAATTCCCATGCCCAACTTCAAGTAATGAGCAGGAAACTCCTGCATCATAGTAACACCAATAAGTGCCCCGGGAACAGTGCCTATATAAATTGGCTTCAACTTCTGAAAGTCAATATTTTTGCGATACGTCCACGCCATTTGCAAACACAAGCTCATACCAACAATGGTACAACTAGGTACTGCAAGAGACAGTGGAACGGTGCTTGTAATAAGTGGCATAGCAATGAGTGCAGCACCAAATCCTGCAATACCATTGATAAATCCACCAATACCCCAGCACAGCGCTACAAAAAATAGATTTTCCATATATTCTCCGTTGTCCGACAGCAGTCAGGACAGTTAAATGCAGCGCGCACTTTGGGCTAAAACAAAAAGAATGTTAAATACTAATTTGTGAGCTTTATCATAGCCTACACCTATAACTAAAAACTTTCGCAATCATTGAGTTTTTGTGAATTCTACCGATATACTCCCCCGTATCTCATTTACACCCTCCGACATCCTTCTTATAATTCGATGCTACATTCTCATATTTTTTAAACCTTCACGTTCTGGAATCATTATGTATCTTCCTTTTGCAGCCCTGTTGGGACTCATTCTCGGTAGCTTTTATTCAGTATGTGCAAGCCGCTACGGAACCGAAAACACAATTTTCAAACCGTCACGTTCACGTTGCCCGCATTGTAAACACCAATTAACAATTCGTGAGAACATCCCTCTTATCAGCTTTATTCTACAAAAAGGGCGTTGCAGACATTGCAAAACCCGCATCCCGCTGTTCTATCCTCTTATTGAATTGACTTCGATGTGTTGGGCAGTGCTGGCAGCAATGCATACTTCCAGCCCAGCGGAATGGATAACGCTCATGGTCGTTGGCGGCATTTGCATTGTAGCGTCTGCAATTGACCTGCGTACGTTCTTGTTGCCAGACGTGCTTACATATTCAGGTGCGGTATTGGTACTGCTCGCGAGCTACGCTGGTTTTCTCCAAGTGACATTCGTTGATGCGTTACTCGGTGCAGTTATCGGCGCTTTTGCACTTTGGGCTATTGCAGCACTCTATAAATTGATTCGCAAAATAGACGGGATGGGGCTTGGTGATGTGAAATTTATGTTCATGCTTGGCGCATTGGTAGGCTGGCAGCAGTTATCTATTCTCATTCTTGTGGCGTCCAGTTGTGCACTCGTTTTCTGCATTATCTCCCTGCGAGGAAAAAGTAACCTTGCCACCACGTATATTCCATTTGGTCCTTTCCTTGCGTCGGGTGCGCTCATCACCTACCTGTTCGGAGAACAAATTATTGCTTTCCTCAGGTAACAATTCACCCCAGTAAAAATCAGAATATTGTACAGTAATTTATTATTTTTTAACCAGTTTTTACGACATAACCAACGTTTAGCTCTGTCCTCCTCTACCGCAGTGTGCTAGACGTACGAATCAAATCTTTCATTTTCAGAAACTTTAATCAGTAATGATTACTAGATGTTAACGCAGCACAAGGGTTTACCTGCACCTCTATCCTTTGTGCTGCTTTTGAATACCTATATTGGTATTCATGACCGGAGGCATTATGGATATGTTCACGCCATATCCAGTGTGTCTCCGGTCACCTTTTCAACTACTTATGACAAAGGTAGTGGCTGTTAAAAGCATCTTCTGGAATTGCATATTCTTCAACAGAACTGAAACCAGCGGCATAGCACAGATCAAGTGCCTGCTCGCGCCCCCACATCATCCCAAGCCCCATACCATTATCCACCAGCCCCACAGGCATGCAATGCATCAGGCTCACGGTGTATAAAAACATGCCCATGGGATGTTTCTTATTTTGCACAACAGAAGAGCTCGCAGTTATATCCACCATGGAAAATACACCTTCAGGCTTCAACATCATTTGAATATTTTTCAACGCTTCAAATGGGCGAGTAAGATCATGGATCACATCAAACGCCATGATATAATCAAACTGTTCGGCTTCAACGACCTCTGCCCCTGCATCCTGTAAAACAAACTGAACGTTTTTCAATCCAAGATTTGCAGCCTGTTGCTGTGCTTTTTCAATACTCGCCTCCGAAATATCAAATCCCACAAAAGTCGATTCTGGAAATGCTTTAGCCATTAACTGAAGAACAACCCCGTCTGCACAGCCCATATCGCAAACATGAATTCCCTTCCGCAATCGTTCGACTATGACACCATCCATAACTGACGGTAGAAACGTTTCAACAAGCATCTGCTCATGCTTGGCGTTAGCAAGCTCCTCCATAAATGAGTAGAAATAGCTGTAATTTTCATAGCCGATGCCTTCACCTGTCTGCATGCCTGAAACAACTTGATTCAAGCTTGATTGCGTCAACAAAGGTATTTCCTGCGTATATACCCCCATATTAGAGTTCCCCCCGCTACGAGTCAGCAACGGTAGGTATTCTTTGGGCAAAAAGTACAACTCCTCCCCGTCAGCTTCTGTTTCACTAACCTCCACTATCCCGCCGGAAACCATCACCCCAAGCCACTCTTGCAGATACCTTTCGTTCAACCCACCTTGAAGGGCTATCGCCTCGCAAGACGCCGGAGCATCAAATTTTCCCAGCGCCTCAAATGCACCAGAAGCATACCCGATTCCCATAGCAGCATTCAGTGCACCGTAATTTAAAATATCGCAGAGCTTTTGACTAAATTCTGCTGTTTTTTCTTCTGACATCCCCATCCAGACATCTCCTCAAAATTATAATAACTATGCTTTTTTCATGAATCCACAGCAGGTTGCCGTATTCCACATTCGGGTGCAACACTTTACAAGCAGTGCCCTTTAAGAAGTCTCACACAATGGCAAACGTACCCAACCCTATCCGTATTTAAAAAAGGGAAGTCGTACCATTTTTTTCATATCCAATAAAAAAGTTGAGCATTCAAAATATGAGCTAATTTCTAATACTATCCCCCATCAGTTCCCCCCGCTCGCTTTTTTCATAATCCCGTCGTATAATCGTAACTTCCCACGATACGCTAACAGTTATAATGCTGCCCTTCATATAGTTCTCTACACTACTGATAGGTTGCATAAAGAATTTTACAAATGTTCTACACATATTCTATTTCTTGTGGTACGTAGTTATCTAACATTTAGAGATGTTATGAGTAAAAAAAGTTTCTGTGACAATATTCTGCGATAAAAATATCAGCACAGCGCAATTACTGCGAAACAAACTTTTTTACTTAATGAGCAACAAAAAGTCCGTATTCTCGTTAACACTGAATAATGCATTGATTATAAGGCACGCATTGTAAAAAATGCGCCAGCAACACCCCACGTTCAATGCAAAGCATATGACAAGCAGCATTCGTCCAGCTGCAACGGCATTGCTTTATCTACGCGCTCAGTGTTCACGCAAATACGAACCAATAGAGAAGCAGAAGCACCCACTTCTGCTTCTCTACTTTTTTCAACAATGCTGATTTGTTACTCACATCTTCCTATCTTGATCTCACAACCGATCTTCTATAAATATACTTTTTGCCATACTTCATTCACGTACAGTGTCGATATACCAAGGAGCCGATACTATGAGCGCAACAACCGTAGAACATGCACGCTTCCGTTTTAGATGTGAATCACTGAAAATAGAAGAACATGCCAATGCAATCAAAGAATCATTAGCTAAAACCAAAGGCGTAGTTGAGGTTGCAGTTAACAAGCGAGTTGGCAGCATTCTTGTTCTTTTCGATCAGGCAGCAGTAAGCGCCGATAAGCTTTTCTGCAAAATCGCTGAAGGTCTGGGATTAGAGCCGGAACAGATCAAAAGTAAACTGAGCAGCTTTAACCGTGCTGTAATTGGAAGAAGCGGAAGAAGAGTTGTAAAAAGAGGTTTACTCTGCGCTGGTGCTACCACACTTGCGTTACTGGCTTTTTCTGAAAAAGGACACGCAGTTGCTGGTGGCGTATGGCTGACCCTGATGGCTGCCCATCTTTACCAAAATAAGCGAACTCTTTTTTCATAGGATGTTTTTGAATTGTATTGCTGCACAGCTGTCATGTTTTTTTCCTTAATGAACAATCTGTAAAATTTTGCTTTGACGTAGCCCCGCTACACCTGCATTTTTTTACTTCTATCTTGTAAGGGAAAAGACAGCCTGCCATTTCTGCACATACAATGAAAAATTCACGTTGGACAAAATAAAAAAACATGCGACGATTGCCGCATGTTTTTTTATTTCTGATAAGAGCGCAAATTACGCGTCTTTCCGTTCCGGTAACATCGGGCGCATTGAGTGTACGCATGTGAGAACAGTACCGGAATTATGCAAAAGCGCCATGAGAGCCGGAGTAATCAGCCCCGTCACACCCAATCCGATAAACAGAGTATTACTTGCAACAATAAACATAAAGTTGCGCTTAATACGCCGCATAACGCGCTTTGAGACTTCCATTGCGTCGGTAAGGCTATCCAGACGTTCACCAGTAAGCATAATGTCGCAAGCCTCACGTGCAATGTCTGCCCCGTGCTTCATCGATACACCTACATCAGCTGTGGTAAGCGCAGCGGAATCGTTAATACCATCGCCGACCATTGCAACGGTGTAGCCTTCAGATCGCAGGCTGGTAATCAGCTCTGTTTTTTCGTCCGGCAATGCCTGTGCATAGTATTCGTTGATACGCAGATCAGCCGCAACAGATGCAGCAGTATCTTCACCGTCACCTGTCAGCATAATGATACGCTCAACATCCATGCCTTCCAGATTACGAATAAACTGCTCTGCGTCTTCGCGGACTGGGTCTTTAATGGCAAGAACACCGGCTAGCTCTCCTCCGCATGCAAAATACAGCAAGGAAAGCCCTGCACCAGAGCACTCTGCAATAACATCCTCTGCACCTTCAAATGAAATATGTTCATCTTCATGTACAAAATGCTTGCTGCCCAAAACTGTGCGCTGCCCATCAAGCGTTGTGGCTATACCATGAGCAAGAATGTATTCGACCTCTGCATGATCCTCAGAATGAACAAGTCCCTCTTCATCTGCTTTTCGCACAACGGCATCCGCAACGGGATGCGGGAAATGTTCTTCCATGCAGGCAGCCTGTTGTAATACAAACTCTTCGCTGAAGCCGTTAAGTGCGCACACTTGTACAACCTCTGGACGCGCCTCTGTAAGCGTACCTGTTTTATCCAGAACTATAGCATCAAGTTTTGAAAGATGTTCAAGATACTTGCCGCCTTTGATTACAGCACCATTATGTGCAGCTTCCAGCATTGCAGAGCGAACAGCAAGCGGCGTTGCCAGCTTAATAGCGCAGGAATAATCCGCAAGCAGTACTGCTGCCGCTTGCGTTGCATTGCGGGTTACCGCATAGACAATTCCAGACAGAATAAAGGAGAATGGAACAATTTTATCTGCCATTTTCACGGCTTGGCTGTGTATGTCCGCTTTACGATCATCAGATTCTGTCAAGATTTTCGCAATCTTGGCAAAACGAGTTTCATCGCCGACAGATTCGGCGTATATGATAATACGCCCCTCTTCTACAACTGTTCCAGAGTAAACTTCACTCTGCACGCTTTTCTCTACAGCAAGCGGTTCGCCTGTCATTGAGGACTGGTTTACAAGGGCTGTACCCTCTGCAACAATGCCATCAACAGGAATGCGCGCACCGGAGCGAACAACAACAAGGTCACCGACAACAAGCTCATCCGGAGAAACCGCAACAGGCTCATCATCTCGCATAACCCAAACAGGCTTTTTATCACCGCAGAACAATGCAGCTATGTCACTGCGAGATTTTTCTTTTGTCCATTCTTCGAGAGTTTCGCTAATATCGAGCAATAAGTTAATCGTGCCCGCCGTATTAAAATCACGCATGGCAAGCGCGGAGCCTACAGCAGCAGCGTCAAGAACATTCACATCAAGCTTACGCTGACCTAATGACTTTAACCCTTCCCATATAAGCGGGGCAACGTTGAAAGCCGTCCAGTAAGGACGGATTGTTGCAGGCATAAACATGCGGGTCATATAATGGTTTATGACCTTTTTAGAGATGACCCATACGGGGTTTTCCACATGCTCTTCAGACTGCGCTACACCTTCTGCCACAGGAACCAATTCACCGCATGCACCATCTGCATCTGACTCAACAAACGTTGAAGACAAGGTATGCGCCATACCGTCAATGACGCCAACAAGCAGGTCTGTCAGTTCTCTATTTTTTTCAAAGAGTAATAATCCGCGCTTTGTGCGAGGGTTATATTCTACTGCAACATCAGTTTTAATCGTATCGAGCGCTTTTTCAGCTTGCTGCTGTAAATATTGTACCGCAGCAGGACTTTGCGCCGCAAACCGGATTCGTCCCGGAAAACTTCGTATAACCGTCATCTATTCTCCGCCACTCGTTGTGCGTGTGCACCAGTCTCACACAATATCCGTGCGAATGAATTACTAAGCCTTGCCGGTTTCAGAATCCGTAACGCTTTCCTCATCTGCTTCAGAAACGTCTTCAGACGCAATGTCAATTTCAACATCAGCAACTGCTTCCACTTCTTCCTGTTCAGCAACGTCCTGTGCACAAGCTTCAGCAGCTTCTTTTTCCTGCTCAGCTTTGTACTTTAATTCTGCCATGTAATCTTCAATGTCTTCTTTCACAGTTTCTACACGACCAAGCACGTTTTCTGCCAAGCCGCAGCCACCGTTAATCATGCCGGAAACAAGCTCCTGCCCTTTTCCGGTTTTAACCATAGCCAGCCCAGCAGCTCCAAGCACTGCACCTGCGAAGAAATACGCTAATCTGTTTACAGCCATTATTTAACACCTTCCTCTTTAGACTGGGAAACAAGGTCTCCCATTTCTTCTACTTGTTTTTCGACAAGCTCTTTGCCTTTATCAAGAGCTACATCTAATAACTCATGAAGCTCATCTCTATTTTTCCATGCCAGATAGCCAACAGCACCAACAGCTGCTCCGGCTGCCACTAACAAAATTTTTTCTGAAAGTTCTTTCATAAGCAAAATCTCCCCACTAGATAAAAAAAGAGTCTTTGCGATATATTTTACCGCAAAGACTTCACAACAAAAAGTATCGTCTCGAGATCTGCTAACATTATAAAAATGAATTAGCAATTTTGAAGCAATGTTTTCTTATTATATCCTTGATTTGCAGCGATTTTATTCATGAATACATTCAAAAAACCATGGCAGACGGCCTGTCCAACACCAAGGTTAAACTGGTTACAAATCATAACTCCGCAAAGAGAGAGCAGCAGCCCGTAGTCTCGGCAACGCGAACGTTTTTTTAGTGCACAAACGGAACAGGCAGGTGTGGTTGGATCAAAGTCCAACTTGTCACACTGCGCTGCAAATCGTCTTGCTTTTTCTTGAATGTATTTATCCATGAATTTTCTCCCAATCTCTTCATCCCTTTCTAATGAAAACGATTATCATCGTCAACATTTTTATATAAAAAAAACCCTGTCTTCGTAGAAAAAGACAGGGCTGTGAGACAGGAAAGATCTACTTAGGATATGTTTTTACATTGTATGCACAGGAATGCTCGTTAGCTTTTTCTCCATGCAAAGCAAAAGTGAAAATATATTCTAGAGATAGCAAAGCTACGTCGAAACTAATTACTTGCTGGATAGTACCTTAATAGGAAAAAGCAAGCAGCACAAACTTACAAGTAACAACATCCCCTAATACAGCAAGGAGTAGAGTTTTTCGACAATCGCACTTGCTGCTTTATCTGAAGGAGCATTAATCAGCTCCTCAAGTAACTTGGGTGGAACTCGCTTAGAATCGTATTCAATAACAAGGGTTTTGGTAAAAATATTCAACTTTGTTTTTTTAACTGCTTCCGGCAATGTCTTAGGCGCAGTTTTAACAAGCTTCAATGCTTCAGGGTCCGTCATGATAGATTTATCAAATAAAATCCTGATCCTCCCCGGAATATGATGCTTAACAGATAGATATTTACGCAGCTTAGCAACAGTAGCAAAATCCATATATTCTCCGTGAAGAAAACCATTTCAGACCGAAGAGTAACCCCTGTTACGGTGTTTTATTTTTGCTTTCTTCTTGTTCTATATCGTTATCAAGTGTTTCAGAGGATACCTGTTCAGGTGCTTCCTCGCAAGATTCAGCAACAACATCCTGCTGTACTGGCTCCACAACCTCAGCAACCACAGTTTCTGTTTCAATAGCAGGCTGTGCTGCTGGAATTGCCTGTACGGTTTGCTGTTTTTTATTTTCATCCGGCAAGATCAAATCGGTAACAGCAGAAGAAATAGTATCTAAAATTGAGCCGGAAGACTGGTTACGACCGCCACCGGAGCCGCCACCTTGACCGCCCTGTCCACCACGACCACCGCCGCCTTGACCGCCGCCCATTTTGCTCATTCCGCCCATGCCGCCCCCCATACCGCCGCCGCGACCACCGCCGCCACCGCCAGCCATGCCGAGCAACATGTTTGGTAATGCACCGCCACCGCCGCCACTCATGCCGACAACAGCCATGGTTGCAAGCCCAGCACCACCGCCTTTACTGCCACTGGCAAAAGTAGAAACAGCAGCTACGCCGCCGAACATAAGTCCTTGTTTAATGGCTCCTGCAACAGCTTCTTTTTTAGTTGATTCGCCGCGTCGAAATTCCAGCCAGCCTTTCACACCACCTATGCCTGCTCCAAGAAGAAGTCCTACTCCAGCTGCCGCAACGGGTGATTTAGGAAGAATATTTTTAATCATACAAACACCTTATTCTTTAAGATTGTGTGAAGAGGCATACATTAGTTTGTAGTCACTAACCAGTAGTTTTTTAAAACGCCTAACTGCAAATACAGAAGTTATTATTTACGACACAACGCATGTAGTTATTCTGTACCACAGCTGAAAGCATTTCTAAACTATGAAAGCTATATTAAATCAGTACATCAAATCCACGTATAGTTTGGAGCAGTTCACGTACGTTATCTTTGATTTCAAAAAAGGCAGTTACAATTTCCGGATCAAACTGCGTTCCAGCGCACTGCACAATTTCAGTTACTGCATCTTCATACGTCATAGCAGCACGGTACGGTCTATTCTGCAACATAGCGGAAAAACTATCAGCGACAGCAATAATACGAGCGCCCAGAGGAATATCATACATTTTCAAACCATCAGGATAGCCTCTGCCATCAAAGCGCTCATGATGGTGCAATATCACTTTCACAATCTCGCCATTCCCCACAGCTCCCATCACCGGTGCAACAATTTCTGCACCTAACTGCGGATGTCGTTTAATTTCTGCATATTCATCATCTGTAAGTGCGCCTGATTTTTTCAGAATAGCATCAGGGACACCTATCTTCCCAATATCATGCAGATGTCCTGCTATATGGAGCAGCCTTGTCTCCAGTTTCGACAAATCAAGCTGCATTCCGATTGCTTGAGAAATTATTGCAACTTCTTCTGAATGGAGACAGGTGCAGTGATCTTTAGCATCGATAGCATTGCCAAGCGATTCTGCAAAAGAATGAAGAGACCGGAGTACAGCACGCTGCACCCGCTCATCACTTAATTCTGCAAAGCTGGAGCTTGGCGCACTAATTGGCATTAATTCCATATCTCACCACGCAAATGGCGGTACAAGAGCAGTGACAAGAGGCACCTCATCTACTGATAACTTACCAGATTAAAATGTATGTTCTGTATGTCTTCCATGAACTCTTCACCGCACTCAAGTGCCAGTTCATTCTCTTCATGGTATCGCCAGTTCACCACAACTTTGGTACTCAGCGATGCTGCATCATCCAACAGATCAAGTAAATCCATAAAAACTTTGGAACTGGAGCTGTTAAAATATACAATATCCAACGAAAGCTCGACTGTGGCATTGCACACATTTCCGAGATACACTTCCAGCCAGCTGAACATTGGCCCATAAAATTTAGCGCTGTTTTCCGGATAAGATTCGCCGATTATTTCATGCTGATGCGTTTGCGGATTAAAGTGTATTCGCGGAGATGACTTTGTTTGCGCAACAAAAAATTCTTCCATGTAATAACCTTGTACTCTTTGCAAAAGGAGTTTTCAGAAAACAGTGAACGATGCTCAAAGCTAGACAACTGGATCAGCAGGGCAGTATTCCACCCTGTCACGCCCGTTATGTTTTGCAGCGTACATAGCAGTATCGGCACGCTTTACTAACAGGTCAAAACTCATAGATGAGTTCTCATATGCGGTAACGCCAATGCTGACCGTTACGTTAATAGTTCTGTGCCTGTCATAGGAGAAATCATGTTTGCGAACCGCATCGCACAACCGCTCCGCCGCACAATGTGCCGCAGTAAGACAGGTATCAGGAAGCATCACTACAAACTCTTCTCCACCAAAACGGGCAACGACATCCACTTCACGCAATGTTTCACGCAAGATATCTGCAACCCCTACAAGCACCTTGTCCCCGACATCGTGCCCGTAGTCATCATTCACACGTTTGAAATAATCAATATCTACCAATAAGATGGAAAGGTCATTTGAAAAACGTTTGCAGCGAGCTATCTCTTGCGCTGCAAGCTCTACAAAATATCCCCTGTTCCACAATCCGGTCAGACAATCTGTACGTGCCAGTCGGCACATCTCGCGCATCATTCGCTTGCGTTCTGTGATATCTGCGACAACGCCCACTACACCTGCAAGCTTGCGCCCTTCTTCAGACTGCGATTCAATTGCACCTGCGTTGATCTCAACCCATACATACCCGCCGTCCGCACTACAAAATTTTGCATGCATGGTTTTGACTACAAGCTTATTGCGCAGCACGTTGTTGTATTGCCGCACAGCTTGCGCGCTTTGGAAAAAGTATTCCATTTCAGATACTTGCTCCAAGCACTCCTGCGGAGTCTCGTATCCAAGCATTGCCGCAAGGGCTGCATTTACTTCCAGCAGCACTCCATTTGCGTCAGTGCGATAAATCCCCTCTGTAGCATTTTCAAAAATTCCCCGATAGGTTTGCTCACGCAATTGCAATTCTTCATTCAACGAAGAAAGCGCATGCTGCATCCGATCCCCCATCTTCAGCAGTCTTTTACTTTGGCGTACAACTTTTTCGTACTCCCCAAGCAAATCCTTATAGTGCTGCTCTCCGCTTTTTTTCAGAAACACGCCTTCTGCTAATTTCAAGCGTGCATTGCGGATGACCTTTGCTTCACGGTCAAACACATTTTCTTTCACAAAACGCCTACCTTTTTATATCGCTTTTTCTGATATTGAAATCCATTCTCAGAGTCAAGATGTTAATTGCTCATAAAAATTAGAAAAACGCTACCTACTTTTTAATGAAACGAATCCAGTTTTTTCAGTTACGCATAGAATAAGGAGCACACGGACTTTGCCCCAATAACAAATCTACTGTATTTTCTGCCAGATACTTATTTGATTAGCGTTCAGTGACAAAGAAAACACAACACCCCCGCTATACACAAACATAACGGGGGCATGTAAACTTACGTAATTAACACAATTGTGGTTCTCACAATTAGTACTATATTTAATGTTACAAAAGGATGCTAAGAAGCAAACCGAATACTATCGACTTCTTTTTTTATTCTCTTGCCGGAAGGAGTCGTGCACAATCCGCCTTTACCAGTACATCGTAATGTATCCGGCAGGGTATGCCCAACTTCCCACATAGCGCTAATAACATCATCAAGCGGTAAATTTCCTTTAAAACCGAACATAGCAAGGTTTGCTGATGAAACTGCATTGCTTACTGCGCCAACATTTCGACCGATACAAGGAATTTCAACCTGTTCAGCGACAGGATCACATGTAAGTCCTAACGAATTTTGCATTGCGAGAGCGGCGGCATTGCAAGCATCCAGTGCAGAACCTCCAGCCATATCCACCAATGCAGCTGCCGCCATACTTGCAGCGGAACCACATTCCGCCTGACACCCACACACTTCCGTCGCAAACGTAGACTGCTCACTAATAAATACACCGATAAGACCTGCGGACAGCAACGCCTTAGCAGCTCTTTCGCCTCGCTCTTCCGATGGAACACCAAGCGCATCAAGTGCGCTGAACACTGCGGCAGGCAAAACACCACATGAACCTGCTGTAGGAGCAGCTACAACACGTCCCATTGAAGAGTTTAGCTCCATCACTGCTACCGCCATAACGGTTGCCATATCCAGCATGCCTGTCGGAATAAATTTTTGCTGCTTTAAAGCAGCATGTAACTTTCCAGCAGAAGGCGTTAAAAATCCCCTCATAAAAAAGTCACCAGTAAGACCTGTGGCAATGGCAGATTCCATCACTTCCGCAATTTCTCTCATCATCTCAATGACGTTACGTTCATCCAGATTAGCTCGAGCCGATTCATACTTCACGGCAGCCTGCCACAGTGGAACATCACCTTGTTGACTGCACCACTCCAACATTTTTTCTGCGCGAGTATAGGGAACTTCACACTGTTCTGATGCCATAACAGGCATTACGGGAACAAGATTACGCAGCAATGCCTTTCCACACAGCACTTGAATAGAGTCCATACGTTCCTGCGAAAGTTGTTCACGCATATGCACGACAATGACCGCACGGCTTTCAACACCGGCTTTACCATTGTCACTTACAAAACTTCCGTGCAACGTAATGCCTGCCCCTGTTAACACCCGACAGATTTTACTCAACTGCTGTTCCAATGAAAAAGATCTATCCCCTTCAAACATGACAACAAGTTCGTAGTAATCTCCTGCCAGATACACAGGGCATCCGTTTATTTCGTTAAACTCAATACGCCCGCCACCTGTCGACAAAGCTTTTACAGTAACAAGCTCTCCCTGCTGGTTAACCATATCCAGATACACAACATTTGGATGGTCTGCCTCAAAGCTTTTTACTTCAAATGTAAGGGCGATTCCGGCTTGCTCAATAATCGATAACGCATCAGAGAGACGCGGGTCATGCGGGGACATTCCCATCAATCCGGCAGCCAATCCTTGATCGGATTTTTGCCCTCTGTAGGTGGTCGCAAATGAACCGTTTTCCTCGAACGTCACTGTCACCCGTGACAGTGTCCCACCACTCAGTTGACCTGCTAAATTCCCGATACGCGACGGTGCTGCTGTGTGAGAACTTGAAGGTCCGATCATAACCGGACCAATGACCTCGTTGAAGATACTTGATGGTAGTTTGGTCATACTGATTCCTTATTTTGCTTTGCCTCATCTCCATTTTCAAAACAATTTCGGAAAAAACCATGCAATACGTAAAATACAAGCTGTAGTAGCAAGAAATACCAACCACGCCTGATTGGTGATAGCCAACGCGGAGCACAACGTACAATACTTTGGCATTATTAAAGATGTAAGAGATGCTCCCCATTACCACATCAACTGCACAATGCTACTCGAGTTGCGACTGCCCGTCCCCCTAAACACAAAAACTTGCACTTACACACAAGCTTATACCTGAAACCAGACAGCCTATAAGCCGTATCCACTCTCCTTTAGCACAGCAATGCACAGGCTGAATACCCGAATCATTATAAGCTCTGATAGCAACCACTAACCTACCGCATGTTAAAAGGCTCACAAGCAAACTGGCACGCTACGTGCTTAGATGGGGGTATTACACTTAAGGAGAATGTATATATGGCGGCACACGCAACAACTATCGAACAGCTTAAATCTCAGAGAGATTTGCGGTTTGCAAAGACAGGAATTTTGGTTGCACTCCTGTCCGGAATGACTTGGGGACTTGACGGGGTTATTCTTGGTATAGCTCTGACAATGGGTCCTTTCACGGATGCTTCACTTTGGCTTCTTGCTCCTTTGTCCGCAGCAGCAATGCACGATGCAGCATCAGCAATAGTTGTAACTGCAGTAAACTGTTACACAGGCAAAATTAAAGAAATTACACGAAGCCTCTTCAGCAAACCAGGGAAATTCGTGTGCCTTGGTTCACTGCTAGGCGGTCCTATCGGCATGGGTGGCTATCTGCTCGCACTCAAATTTGCTGGTCCTGCTTTTGTACTTCCTATCACAACCTTATACCCAGCAATCGCGTCACTTCTCGCAATTGTTGTGCTTAAAGAAAAAATCACAAAACTCGCTTGGTGCGGACTGGCTATGTGCATCGCGGGTGCTATTATCATTGGCTACACCCCACCTACCGGTGGCTCTGATGAATTTTTCTACCTCGGTATCGCATTCGCTTTCGTTGCGACACTGGGTTGGGGTTCCGAAGGCGTATGTGCTGCTTACGGTATGGATCTGCTCGATCCGGCGGCAGTACTGAACATTCGCCAGCTCGTTTCTGCCACTACCTACCTTTTAGTTATTATTCCAGCTGTTGGCGGCTACATGGTTATTTCTGAAGCAGCATGGTCAAACGCAGGCTCCCTCATTGTATTCGCAGGGGTATTTGGCGCTATTTCATACCTTATGTGGTACCGCGCTATGAACATGACAGGCGTAAGCCGTGCAATGGGTATGAACGTTACCTACGCACTGTGGGGAATCATCTTTAGTGCAATTTTCATGGATACTGAACTCACCATGAACCTTGTTCTCGGTGCAATTACCATTACAGCCGGTATGTTTATGGTTGTTGGTAATCCTAAAGACATGATTAACTTACGTAACGTAGATTAGGAGCCTTGAATGTTTGCTGATAAACGCCCTCTTCGCATGAGTATTGCTCATATTTTTTCAGACATGAAACCTCGCTCATCACAAGATGTTTTCTCTGAATTAGAGTCTGAGTACGGTGGCGAAGGACAATTCACCCGTAGCTCAATTGAAAACCACCTTATGTCACTGAAGGCAGTAGGAATTCTGAAAGAAAATAGTGCACGCCTTACTGCACAGGAAACATTAATTCAGTCTTACGAAATCACTTCTTTCGGAATTGATAAATTAAAAAGTTCCCTTTAGTTCTTCTGATACAAAAAAAGTAGACGCTTTTGTCGTTCTTTAAGACAAAAGCGTCTACTACGTAACAGTTCGTATATTTTGAATATCAAAAATACAAGCGACAACAGTGTCGCTTTATTTCATCCATAACTATTTTCAAAAACATCCCTACCCACTCGCTACGTAACTTTATTTTATTTTTTTGCTGTTTACTCTAATGTGAAAAACAGTACAAACGATATGAATACTATTAGATTGCGCACTTGCACCATGAAAAAAAAGTAAGTACGTCATCACAGCAAAAGAATACTAAAAGAAGCCACACTAACTTCTTAGTTCCGTAGCAAAAAGGGTTCGCAGTATTTCTATTGCGAACCCTTTTCTTATTTATGAGCTTCCCCCTCTTTAAGGCAGTATCAGAGGGGGAAGGTAAATTATATTACACAGACGACGATAAGCGCATTCGTAGTCAGGTAAAATAATTAAAGGGGGGCTATAAAGTTATGTCAGAAACTAAACTGTAAATAGCATGAAGACACAGGATTAGGATGTATCTTCACAGAAATTCTTTTTTGCATGCATCCATTAGTTTTTTGTCGGCACATACTATTTTCATTTCGTTTAGTACTAGAGCATAGATCATGCCATACATTATAATCGCATAAGTATCTGAATTGTTTATCTTTCACATTTAAAGCATCAACCCTCTAAAAAACAATAGCGACACCATTGTCGCACTATGACTGCTTTTTTATTTTAAACAACATAAACAGACTATTAGAATAGCGACATTGTTGTCGTCGCCACCAATAATGTCGGGAAACTGCCATTTACCATGCAAGTAAGCACGCATTGTTTACTGCACTAAACGCACTACCAATTATGAGAGATTCCTTTATACCATCAGAACATGGTGTAATTTTTGCTTAATCACTATATATTACATGTCTTTTCAACACATCACGATTGTAGATAGGATCAATCATGCATTTTACATCCTTAAAACCGAAACTGATTTTCTCAATCTCTATTCTCTTCACCATCTTCCTCAGCGGACTTGTCGCCGGAACAACATACTACTCGCGCTTGTTCGCTATTGATGATGCTATGGTTTTTGCTGAAGAAACAGCAACAGCACAATCGTTACGCATTAAACAAGAATTTGAAACTGGGTTTTCCGCAGCACGATCTCTGGCTGTTACGTTAGCAGGCTTACGAGCTAAAGGCATAATGCCGACACGTGATCAGGCAACCGAAATGCAACATCAGTTAGTCAAAAAAAACGAGCAGTTTTTTGGCATCTGGTCTGTATGGGAGCCGAATGCGTATAATGGAGACGACTCCAAATATACGTCAGGCACGGATCACTCAGGCTCCGAAGGACGCTTTATTCCATATTGGAACAAAACCAAGGGATATCTTTCACTATACCCATGTAAGTCGTATCGTGACCACGAAAACTCTGCATGGTACACTCACCCGCGCAACACACGCCGTGAAATAGCAACAAACGTAGTAGAGTATCATCCTGTCGGCAGAACAATTAAAGTAACCTCTCTAGCCGTTCCTATTATGGTAAACGGAAAAGCTCTCGGCGTAATCGGCACTGACTTATCAGCTGACTTTTTAAGCACAATCGTTGACTCCATCGAAGCCTTCGATGGTCAGGCAACATTAACTATCATTGCCCCTAATGGTAATGTTCAGGCGCGAACAAATACACCGGACGCCCTTCATAAACCATACAGCGAATACGTTGAGGATGCTTCCAGCCTTCTTTCACAAGTATCATCCGGTCAGGCTGTTACCTCCACTACCAATGACACAATCCGTGTTCTCGTTCCAATGCAGCCGGGTAACACAATAGAAAAGTGGGCAGTAGCGCTTTCCATTCCAAAGCAAGTCGTACTTGCACCAGTTGACACAATGACAATGGGACTCATCGCAGGTTCAGTACTTGCGTTCCTCATCGCGATTTTGTTCATCTACAAACTGTCCTCTGTCATTGCTAACCCGATCATTCATACTTCACAGACAGTTGCAGCGTTAGCCTCTGGCAACCTTGAAGCCCGATGCTCTGTTCAGTCCAAGGATGAAATCGGCACAATGCAAGATGCCGTAAACAACCTTGGCGAAACGCTTGAGCGCAACGAGCAGCGCTTCAAAACGAACATGGAAGAAATCCAAACGCACTCTGCCGAAGCAAGAGAAGCAATGGTTGCAGCAGAGAAGGCACAACAAGAAGCAGAGCACGCGCACAGAAGCGGTCAGCTTACAGCCGCAGAACAGCTCGGAACTGTGGTTGAGACCTTAGGACATGTTTCTCGAGAGCTTTATGAACAGATTACATCTACCGCGAGTGATGTAACCATTCAAAGTGAGCGTAACCGCGAACTTGGCACTGCCATGGAAGAAATGAACTGCACAATTCTTGAAGTTGCTAAAAATACAAATGAAGCCGCTACAAACTCTGACAAGGTTTACGAAGAAGCTACGTCAGGGATGAAAGGTATCAGCGAATCAATTGCAACCGTGCAAGATGTTCATTCTCACACAGAGCAGCTCAAACAAGAAATGAACGTTCTCGGCAAAGAAGTAGCCGCCATTAGTGAAATTATGAACGTTATTAATGACATTGCAGACCAGACAAACCTCCTTGCACTCAACGCAGCAATTGAGGCTGCTCGAGCAGGTGATGCAGGTCGTGGATTTGCAGTTGTAGCAGATGAAGTTCGTAAACTTGCAGAACACACCATGAGTGCAACAAATCAGGTAAGTTCAGCTATCGAAAACATCCAAACAAGCACAAACACAAACGTTGCATTGATGAACACAACCATCGACGTGGTAAGCAATGCGACAAAAAGCATTAAAGAATCTGGAAGCACATTTGATTTGATTATGAACAGCGTGACAACCGCATCGGCACAGGTTCGCGCAATTGCAACAGCCACAACGCAGCAATCCGCCGCGAGTGAAGAGATCAATCAGTCCATCGGAGAAATCAACAACATCTCCGCAGCAACATCCTTACGCATGGATGAAGCACAAAAAGCTATGGACAACCTGACATCACTTTCTAATCAACTGAAAGAGATGATTGCAACTCTCCAGTCCGCTTAACCACTTTTTTCTGCAACGCCCTTCGGTAACACAAGGGCGTTGCAGAAAATTTTCACCACCCCTCGCCATCGTCCAAATTCGCTTAGCACCCCCCCCATGCGGCAACAGCGACCTTATCTTGGTCAACCTTCCTACAGTCACAACCGCTGCCTGCGATTTAGATTACCATACCACGAGTTGCCTTTGCACTGTGCCTCATGCGTATGCAGCCCCTAAGCTGACCACGGTAAAAGAACCCGACCGTGCGAGTTAGTCTCTCTTCACGCCCAAATGCTACATAAAAATAATTGCATTCCTCAGATTACGTTTTATTTTCTCATATCGTTGATAGTACGTTCCCGCAGGGGAAATGCTGTAAAGTCAACTCAACACTCCAATATAGCAGCTAATAAATAGTCTCCCCACGCCATACCTAGCCCTTCAGTTCCTACATTCTATGCTTTTCAAACAAGCACCGAGCGTTAACAAACTTTAACAAAAAAAGCAGACAGAGATGTCTCTTCTGCGACACTATTGTCTATTCAGTAATACGTTATATTTATTATTTATAATGATTATATAGTGTCATTTTTGTCACATATCCATCTCTCCCCTCCTTTCTTGAATTTAGTCCAGCTACCGGATAGTGCTAGCTTCAACAATTTGTGGCGTAAAATCTAAATGTGAAAAATGGCACAAATAATGCTTAGAACTAGCCGTCAGACCCAACTCCAAAACGACTAATTTTTTACGCTGCGCCGCACAGCTAACATTTCAAACACGGCGCTCCTGGCACGTTCAACCAAGGAGAAAAAATGGAACAACCTAACAGCACCTCTTCAAGTGACCTCAGACCGGATTATAAAATCCTTATCCCAACCTCACTTGTTATTTTAGGTGTTTGCATCCCATTCGTCTTATACCCAGATCAAAGCCAAGGCATCCTGAAAACAATCTTCAGCATGCTGACAACATACACAGGCTCCGCTTTCTTGTGGATCACCCTTTCTTTTGTTGGACTTGCGCTTTATTTAATTTTCTCAAAATACGGTAACATCAAGTTTGGTGAGCCAGACGAAAAACCAGCATTTTCCGACATGTCCTGGATTGCTATGATGTTCTGTACCGGTGTAGCTGGTGCTGTAATGTACTGGTCAGTAGCGGAACCGCTCTTTGACCTTGCTTACCCGCCAATGCACGCTGAACCTTTCTCTAAAGAAGCATACGAGTGGGCAACTACATATGTACTGTTCCACTGGGGACCACTCACTTGGTCCTGGTATGTAGTTTGTGCTATTCCTATCTGCTACATGTACTACAAACGCAAAAAACCTGTTCTGCGTATTAGTACTGCATGTGAAGAAATTCTTGGCGATCGCGTTAACGGCCCTCTCGGCTCCGCTATCGACTCCTTCTTCTGCATTGGTCTTGTTGCATCCAACGCTGCAGTAATGGCTATTTCTGTTCCAATTATCGCATTCTCCCTCTCCGAAACCTTTGGTATTGAGCCTTCCATTGGTCTCCAGCTCATCGTACTCGCTACAAGTACAGTAATTTTCAGTGCCAGTGTTGCTGCAGGTCTGGAAAAAGGTATTGCTAACCTTAGTTACGTAAACCTTATTATTGCTATTGCACTCATTTGTTTTGCTTTTGTTGTTGGTCCTACAACCTACATTGTAGATAACTTCACAAACGCATTTGGCGTAATGGTTAACAACTTCTTCCACATGTCCCTGTGGACTGACCCACACACCAGTGGCTCCTTCCCTCAGGACTGGACAGTGTTCTACGCACTCTGGATGGCAAGCTACGGTCCGTTCATGGGTCTGTTCATCGCACGTATCTCCCGAGGCAGAACTGTACGTCAGATCGTGACTATGGGTCTTATCTTCGGCATGCTCGGCGGCTGGCTCATCCACGGCGTTTTCGGCGGCTACACACTTAACCTCCAGCTCACCGGCGCTCTTGATGCAGTAGGCATCCTTAAAGAGTTCGGTCCTGCTATGGCAGTTGTTAAAGTACTCAGCAGCCTCCCTGGTGGTGTTCTCATTCTGCTCGCATACTGCGTATTCTCAACAATCTTCCTCGCAACTTCTGTTGACTCTGCTGCATATGCTCTCTCCACTGCTTGTACCCGTAAGCTCGGCATCGGCGACCACCCAACCGTTGGTCACCGTTTCTTCTGGGCTTTCCTCCAGGCGATCCTTCCTGCTTCCATGCTCTTCATTGGCGGTATCGCTCCAATGAAAACATTTGCGAACGTTTCAGGCGCGTTGATGATCTTCGTTATCATCCCTATGGTTCTTTCTCTCTTTAAAATGCTTAAAGACGAAGACCCTATTCGCTTAAAATACCCTGAAATCGCAGATAAGCTTGAACGATTAGATAAAATTGAAGAAACCCTTGCTGAATCCTCCAAGGACTTCAAAAAAGCTAGCTAATCATTCATAAAGCACAACACACTATAGAAAGCCCGCAGACACTAGTCTGCGGGCTTTTTTGCTATATACGGTAGATAGACGCCTCTAAACTATTTCCACCTCACAATTTGCCTACCGCTCAATTTTCTTCTAACTACTTTTTCTACACCAAGAGGGCTAGCCTCTAAACGCACACAACAGCCGTTCTAAGCCTGCGTCTCAAACGCGCTCATGAACTCCCATAACGCATCCTAAACAAAGCCGGTGTACTCTATAAACATGCCTTTACAGTGGGTAGATGTATGCACTACCGACACGAAGAAATTCTGCTATCAAGCTTTGCCACAACAATGATGCCACCTTTCTAAGAAACAACCCTTTCCATAAAAATATCTAGACGTTCTCCCACAAAAAATGCCCCCCTTCTAAGCAATATAGAAGGGGGGCTTGTGCAACAAAGCATAAGCAAAATGTAAGAATTAAATTCGCATATGAAATAAAGTAAACTATGCCAAAAGTAACATTAAAAAGAACATGCTTACATGCTGCACACGGGCATTTTTTTATACATGTTGAGAAGCAGGTGTGTGATGCACTCCTGCCATTTCTTCCTCTTGTACTTCCTGAGGCGTCTGCTTTTTAGGGCTACCAGACATCATGGAGAGCAGAATACCTGCAAAGATTACAGCACCACCGTAAAGCTGTGTTTCAGAAACTGGCTCGCCTAAGAAAATGTACGCGAGGAAACCACTTGCTAACGGAATTACATAGTAAAATTGGGTAGTGCGTGTTGCGCCAATAATTTCAACCGCCAAGTTCCAGAAGAAGTAACACAGAATGGATGCACCAATGGCTAAGTATGTCAAAATCATCCACATATTGCTTGTCACTTCAACCATTTCAACACCTGTGTACACATCCCACAAGAAAATCGGGAAGAGGAAAGCAACACCAAGAATAAACATGGAACCAAGGAGTGCAAGCTGGCTAATTTTTTCACTCACAACTTTTACAGTAGAGTTGTAGATAGCAGACATCACGCAGGTACAAATAACGAACAGGTCACCTCGTCCAAACTGAATGTTGGCCAACTGTGACAGATTTCCGTGTGTTACAAGATAGGCAACACCAATCATGCTGATAACGCACCCTACATATGTAGCCAGAGTGCTTTTTTCACCAATAAATACTCGGGCAACCACAGCAGTGAGCAGCGGTGACAACGTTGAGATGAGCGCAATATTCAGTGCAGAAGTTGTCTGACCAGCAATAAATAAGAATAAATCAAATAAGGTAAGACCAAGCAAAGCGAGAGCACAAAGAGTTACAAAGTGCTTTTTCAGCAAATGACGTTCTCTCCACATTGGTTTTGCAACAAACGGGAGAACAATCAATGTAGCAAGCGTCCAGCGATACAGGTTGAGCATAGAAGGTGGCATAACATCACCCATAGCTCTTGCTGCTACAATATTTCCTGAAAAGTTGGCGATCGCCAATATTATGTAGCAGTACCCTGCTACTTTACCTTTTAATATATTTTGGAAGCGGTCTAGCATTGTCACAACTTCTTCTTGTTAAATAATGCACTAATAGGTTGAGCTAGCGCCGCTTGCGGCATCTCAACGTCCACTTAGAAATTTAAGCCCCCGGCCCCCCGGGGGCTTCGTCAGAACAAGTAAGAGCCTTCTCCACCAACCAAAGTGGAGTGCTAACAAGACAGCTCACTTCTCCAAACTCTCTCCGCTGCTCTATGAGCACAGAGCGTGCCAGTCGCACTATCGATGTAACCACTTGTTTTTAAAGACTTTATTATGAAACCCAAATCGGACACAAAAAAAAGCGACACAAAGGTCGCCTTTTATTCCTAATCTTAACTTTTGCTATTTTTTATCAGCTAGTTACAAAACATGTCATTCTTGTCGTCAATCGCACCCCAAATGTCACATACATCTCGAGAACATTGCTACCACACCTGACGATATACAACTTTTCTTCCGCGTATATCAGTAATTCCCTTCAAGCACCCTCCACAGTTACATATTTGCTTAAGAAAAAAAGAACGAGCTACACCTCAAAGCACATCAAAAAATAGTAACTAGCTGCAATACAACATTAAACAATGGTATTTAGTTACGACTATATCATACTATTACGTGAACATATCACGAACAAAGCTTCCTACAACTAATGTCACTTGTGCCAATCTTCTCGATATAACTCCGAATCCGTGCTTTTGAGGACGCATTTCCTATGCCCATCAAAGCCTTGCAGCAGCACCCTGAGGACAAATATGTCACCTCATATAACACATTAAAATACAACGTATTAGAATCAAAGACCCGCACAGCACCCTTACAAAGTATCGTACTGCGACCACAAGCGACACCAATGTCGCAATACTTTTATCAACTTGATTTTTAACATTTTTTAATCACCACACCTCACAATACAGTGACATTTACGTCGCCCCATACGCTTTACCAAAGCTCCCCTTACGGTAATGCTCTCCTTTATCAGGCTAAACATCCCCTTACTTACTGCAATTAATTACTTTGGCATGGAGCATGCTAATTGGGATTGACGGACAAGCTTGTCCAAATAATCACGAGGGAGAAGAGAAATGGCAGAAGTCATCGTTTCATACAATAAAGAAGGCGAAAAACGCACCATCGACACACAGTCTAAAATTCTTGGTGAATTAGACATCAACTTTGATGGTATTCCAGAAGACGAGCGTGGCGGCACAGCAAAACAGCTGCTGGCTTCTTCAGCACTTTACTGTTTCTGTGGTGCTCTTGGTAAAGCACTGGAAACACGCGGTGCTAAATATGACCGTATTCATGGTACTGCTACCCTTGAAACCGGTGTTGATGAAAAGAAACGTGCTCGCGTTGTCGGCATTACTCTTGATGTTACAGTATACATGGATGAAGACTACGACTTCATTTTTGATCGTGTTGAAAAAATTATGCAGAAAGGTTGTCTTGTTACTGCTTCCCTGCATGACGCATTCCCTATGACCTACAAGCTGCACCACGAATGCGACTAGCGTTGTAATTCAGCAATAGCGTTAGCAAACAGGAGAAACTATGCCATCCATCACGATCATTGGCTCAGGACCGGGCGGACACATCGCTGCTTTTGAAGCCGCACGCCGTGGAGCCGAAGTTACTCTGGTTGAAAAGACTGATGTTGGAGGAACCTGCCTCAATACTGGTTGTATTCCTACCAAAACACTCAAGTCTTCAGCCGAAGCATTAGAAACCGCTGGTAAACTTGCTCAGTTCGGCATTGCCGCTGAAGCAGGCACCGAAAAAGTTTCTTTCAAAGCAGATATGCCTGCTGTCATCGCACGTAAAGAACGTGTGAGAAAAGTACTCAGCGGTGGTCTGGAGAAGACCTGCGCTTCTCTCAACATCCGCCTTATCCGTGGTGCTGCCGAACTGGCAGGAGACACTACAGTACGTGTTCACACCGCAGAAGGTACAGAAGAAGTCAAAAGCGACAACATTATTCTCGCTACCGGCTCCAGCACTCTGGACCTGCCTTCTCTGCCTGTTGACCACAAGCATATCATTAACAGTGACGATGCACTGAACCTCGACCATGTTCCTAACCGTATGGTTATTGTAGGTGGCGGTGTTATCGGATGTGAACTGGCGTTTATTTACCGTGCTTTCGGCGCACAAGTTACCATTGTAGAAGGTCTGGATCGTCTGCTTCCTATCCCTTCTGTTGATGAAGACATGAGCCGCCTGTTGCAGCGTGAAGCGAAAAAACACCGTATTAAGGTTGAACTCGCTAAAACCGTTAAAAGCGCTACCGTGGTAGACGGCAAAGTTTCCTGTGTGCTCGGACCTTCTCCTTTTGTTGAAGGTGCTACTGGAGAAGACACAACCATCGAAGCAGACGTTGTTCTGGTTGCTGTTGGTCGAACTCCAAACATTGAAGGTCTCAACCTTGATGCCGCAGGTGTTGAAGCTGACAACCGTGGCTGGATTAAAGCCGATGAAGGTATGCGTACCTCTGCTAAAGGAATTTACGCTATCGGCGATGCTCTTGGTCCTGCACGTATCATGCTTGCACATGTAGCTTCTGCTGAAGGTCTTTGCGCTGTTGCAAACTGTTTTGGCGAAGACAAAACACTTGATTACAGCGTTATCCCTGCTGGAATTTTCACCTCCCCTGAAATCGGAACAGTCGGTCTTTCTGAAACAGATGCTATCAGCAAAGGCTTCGAAGTTCGTTCTCAGGTATTCCAGTTCCGCGAACTGGGTAAAGCACAGGCAATGGGCGAACTGCCTGGCATGTTCAAATTAATCTGTGAAAAAGAAAGCGGCAAAATTCTTGGCGTGCACATCGCCGGTGCTCATGCGACCGACCTTATTGCAGAAGCAGCATTAGCTATCGAAAAAGGTCTTACCGCAGCCGATCTTGCTCACACTATTCACGCGCACCCAACCCTTGCTGAAGGCCTGTACGAGGTCGCGGAAGGCTGGCTTCGGGGCTGCTAGCCCCTGTTTTGCGCCAACAAAACAGTATATAAAAAGGATTTAAAATGAGCGAACTTACTTTTCCAGAAGATATTCTTTACCATCCAGAACACACTTGGGTACGCATTGCCGACGACAACACAGCAGTTGTAGGCATCACTGATTTTGCACAGGAGCAGCTTGGCGAAGTTGCTTTTGTTGACCTTCCAGAAATCGGTTCAACTTTCGCAGCTGGCGACGAGTTCGGCACCGTTGAATCCATCAAAGCTGTAAGCAGCCTTCACATGCCTATCGCAGGCACTGTTACCGCAATTAACGAAGCTCTCGAAGATGAGCCTTCTGACGTTAACACTGCTCCTTACGGCGACGCATGGATGATCCGCATCACAGTTGATGCAGATGCTGACAAATCCCAGCTGCTTGATTCTGAAAAATACGCATCCCAGCTGTAGTAGCCAAGGAATACTGTCGCATACCCCACGACAGTGACTACTGCTGCTAACCAACAAGCTTTGCACCTGAGCGGCTTCGTACTTATGAAGCCGCTCTTTTTACCAACTTTAATCGCAACGTTGCTTTCATAAAACCAATGCAGATTATCGACCTTGGACAAATTCGATACAAAGACGCCGAACGCATCCAAATGGAGCGCCTTGACGCTGTCGTAACGGGTGCAGAGCAAACACTCTACCTGCTGGAACACGATCCGGTTATCACCTTCGGGAGAAACGGTGGTCGTGAAAATCTGCACGTCAGCGACGAGCACCTCAGTGCAGCTGGCATTGACCTTGTGCATTCCTCCCGCGGCGGAAACATTACCTGCCATTTCCCCGGTCAGCTTGTGGCATACCCTATATTTCGAATTGCCAAGCGTCCTGGAGGCATGCGCCAATTCTTTAATGATCTGGAAGAAATTGTTATCCGCACCGCCAGTGACTTTGGAGTAACGGCAACAAGGCAAGACGGTCGCCCCGGTGTGTGGGTAGAAAACCGTAAGATATGCTCAATCGGTATCGGCATGAAAAAATGGACAAGCTACCACGGGCTGGCACTCAACGTACAGCGCGATGTGGAACTATTCCGAATGATTACCCTTTGCGGATTAGCCGACGCAGAACCTTCATCCCTTGCCCAAGAACTTAATCGCGACGAACTGCCTATGCAGGAGGTCAAAGATGTCCTCACAAGACACTTCCAAACCATATTTACGCATTCCACCGTGGCTCAAGGTTAAAATTCCTTGTAATAAAACCTACAGTGCCACACACGATCTGGTACAAGACCTGAATTTACATACAGTCTGTCAGAGCGCCAAATGTCCCAACATGTTTGAGTGCTTTTCTGAGCATACTGCAACTTTTCTCATCATGGGCGACACCTGTACCCGAACCTGTGCCTTCTGCAACATAGAAAGCGGGACTCTTGCATCGCTCGACCCTACGGAACCTAACCGCGTAGCTGAGGCATCAAAGCGTCTAGCCCTCAAACACGTTGTCGTAACATCAGTCACCCGCGATGACCTTGAAGATGGCGGTGCAGCCCACTTTGCCGCCACCATTCGAGCCATTCGTACGCAGCAGCCTGATTCCACTATTGAAGTTCTTATTCCCGATTTTAAAGGAGATGAGGACGCACTGAATGCAGTTATTGCTGCAAGTCCGGATATCATTAACCACAATGTGGAAACCCCGCCTGTGCACTATGCAGAAATCCGCCCACAAGCGGACTACCAGCAAAGTCTGGAACTGCTGAAGCGGGTTAATCAAGCCGGATGCGTTGCCAAGTCAGGACTTATGGTCGGTCTTGGTGAAACGGATGACGAAGTACGAGGCGTTATTGATGACCTTGCCGCCATTAACTGCGACATCGTAACCATCGGACAATATATGCGTCCTTCAATGAAACACCCAGCCGTAGAGCGCTATGTTCATCCTGATGTGTTCGAAGAGTATGCACAGTACGGTAAATCCAAAGGGATTCCTCACGTATTCAGTGCCCCATTAGTACGGTCATCGTACAATGCTGCACTGTTTGCGGAAACTTGTAAAAAACGTAATCCTTCCCAATAGTAACGTCTGTTTTTTGCAAATAATTCGTGCATTCTCCTACTCATCTTGCACGAATGAGAGTTAATACTCTCAAAAAAAGAAACGACCAGTTTTTTTCTGAAGCCCTGCATGGAGCATCATGAAAAACTGGTCGTTTCTTTGTACTAACCGTTTAACCTGAACAATATTTTCCATATAGTATTTCAAGGAAAATATTTCGTCACGGCAAAATTTTTTACATCAACAGCGTGCTGCTACCTTCACATACCATAGCAACTACATAGAATATTTTTTCAATTTCCGCTGCATAGTACGCATATTCAGTCCGAGATACTTAGCTGTCTGTCCTTTGCGCCAGTGGTTCTTTTCAAGAGCTTTCAGCATAAGGTGGCGCTCCACAGCCTCCATGGCTTCTGTGAGTGTAGAATAGGCAGCAGCAGCTTCCAACGCATCATCCAAGTCCATAGAGCCTTTAGAAACCTGTGCTCCAAAATCACTCAAAATCACTTCACCAAACGTCAGGTAACGCTCAAGAACGTTTTGCAGCTCACGAACATTTCCCGGCCAGTGGTGGGTCTCAAACGCTGCACGAAGCTTAACAGGCAAACTCGGCACATCAGCATTCTTCCCTAAATAGCGGGACATAAATTCGGTAACCAGCAATGGCAGGTCTTCCAGACGATCACGAAGAGGCGGAACACGAATAGGTAGGACATGGAGGCGGAAGAAGAAGTCCGAGCGCATTGTGCCGTCTTTTACCATCTGGGCAAGATCACGGTTTGTTGCGGCAACAAGTCGGAACTGAGAGCGCTGTGGCTCACTTCCCCCCACAGGGGTGTATAATTTACTTTCGAGTGCACGGAGCAACTTAACCTGTAAAGACAGATCAATTTCCCCTACCTCGTCAAGGAAGAGTGTGCCGCCATCTGCTGCGGCAAGATAGCCTTTGCGGTTGCTTGTAGCACCGGAGAAAGCGCCCTTTTTGTGCCCAAAAAATTCACTTTCCATCAAGTTAGGAGGAATAGCACCGCAGTTAACAGCAACATATGCGCCGCTCACACCGCTATGCTCATGGATAGTCTGTGCAACGAGATCCTTACCGGTTCCAGTCTCACCTAAAATGATTACGTTAGCATTACTGTTGCCTGCTTTCAAAATCAGCTTAAAAACATCGCGCATACCCTGACTTTTGCCGATGATGCTCCCAAGCCTGAAGCGGTCTTCCATGAAGCCCTGAAGGCGATGGTTTTCCTGCAACAGTTCAAATTCGCGCATTTTTTGCGCGCTGATGTCAATAATAATGCCTTCGATATAGATAGGATTGCCTGCACTGTCGAAAACACATTCACCCTGATCTAAGACCCACTTACTGCCGTCATCATCCAGCGTGATACGGTAAAGCATCTTATAAGGACGCTTACCAAGAATCGCTTCTTCAAGTTCGCGACGCATAGACGGCAAATCTTCTGGATGTGCCATTAACTCAAGTACATTGGTGTTTTTAGCAACAAGCGCTTCCGGCGTAATGCCAAGAAGATCAATGCTGCCACGGCTAACAAATTCCAATGTATATTGATAATCTTCGCTGAGCGAACAGCGGTATGCTGTCCCCGGCAAATTGTTCAGCAAACGAGTTAATCGCCAGTGGCTTCCCAGTATATCCTCTTTTGGGGTAGCGCTGTTCAGTTCTCCCCTATCAAGCTCTACACTATCCGCAGGCTGATCGACATACTGCTCTTCGGTCTTAGTCTCCATAGTGTCTCTCCCAAACGCAAGTGCGACACTGTCGTCGCTTCTGGCAGGACAGATACGTCGCTTTTTCAAAAAGAACAAGTGCTTTTTTTCACATTACTCTTATTCTAAAAATCATTCATGCAGAACACGAATGATTTTAATGCAATAGCAACACATATCGCCAATTCTATTAGTCAAAATAGAATGTATATTCAGGGTATAAGAGTTTGTAGGCTTTCAAATAAGGAATCATACCCCATGGTTTTAACAAAGTTACAATCCATGGGGTATGGTACTACTTTCCTAATTTAGGATTATGCACAATCGTGCTTATCCCAAGGCTCGCGGCTGTCACGCTGCATTGCAACTTCCATACGTGCAATTGCGTCTTTGAGTTTGCCGATTTCTTTAGCTTTCATGTTAGGATCTTTAAGAGCCTGGTACAAAACGCCACCGATGCAATCAGCAGGAACTGGGAGGTCTGCTACGTAGCAGAAAGTTGCAACGAGGTCGCATACACAAGCAGCACGATCGATTGCGCCAGCTTTTTTGTTGATGCCAAGACCACCGAGGAACAGACCTTTGTCGGTTGCGATTGCAACGAGTGTGCGACGGTCAGCAGCTTCAGAAACGTGAGCCATTGCAGCTTCGAGAGCATCAGCATCAGCGTTGCCGAGTTCTACAACAACAAGAGCAGCACCGTCTTCGAGAGCTTTTGCAACGCCGTCAGCAGCAGCGTTTACAGCACCTTCGATTTTTGCAACTTCAGCAAGAACATTTTCATTTTTGAAAGAAGCGAGGGAACAAGCTTTTTTCATGAATTTTTCGAGTGCAGCACCTTTGCCAGCTACGTCTGCTTCACCGCAAGCGAGAAGAACTACTTTTTTTTCAGCCATTGTCTGTGTCTCCTGAATTTTCCAGAAATATTATTATATGAACAAGGTCTTGCAGCTGTTGCCAACGCAAGACCTTGTTAATTGTTCGATTTAGCTAGGTATTAGTTGTTGTGCTTTTCGAAGATCTGGTAGATTACCGCACCTTCGGTATCTGCTGGAACAGGGTTGCCTGTTGCGTGGCAGAAGGTAGGAACAACGTCAACCAACCAACGAGGACGTTCGTATACGAAGCCTTTTTTCACGCCAGGACCTTTCCAGAGCATGATGTTTTTGAGGGAACCACATCCGGATTCACCAGTAGGGAAGCCGTAACCGTGTTCAGCCATGTACTCAGGCTTGAGAACGTAAACAACGTCACCAGCCTGCTCGCCACCCATACCGAATACTTTAGCGTCTTCTTTAGGGATAGCACACATAACTGGGCGTTCGCCGGTTTCAGGGTGTTTGTAATCGTAAAGTGCATCGATGATCTGGTTACGAACTTTTTCGTAATCTTCATCCTCTACGATACCACCTGGGTATTTGGACTTCAGGTTAACGTAAACGAACATGTAACGCTGAGGAACAGCCAAAGATTTCTCAGGGATGAGGTCGTAGTTGAAACCTTCGGACTCGTCAAAGAATGCACTTGCATCGTCGTTAGAACGAGCTTCGTATGCACAAAGACCAGCCTGTTTGAGTGCTTCCGCAGTGTTGAGGATAGGACCCATTGGAGTTGCACCGTGGTCGGAGATGAGACATGTGAGAGCATCTTCAGGCATGTGATCCATCATGATACCGAGGAATTTGTCCTCGATCTGGTAGATAACACGTTCCATGTCGTATGCTTTCTTTTTCTCTTCTTCGTTGCCGTCTTCCATTTTGTCGAGGTAACCATGGTAGAACCAGTCAACAAGGTGGGAGTGCATGTAGAGAAGATCCCAATCAGGATGATCTTTCATGAGAGTTGTAAGAACTTCTGTGAGCCACTCGGAGTGGAACTGAGCAAGTTCGAGAACAGTTTCATCATCGATGATACCGTTAGCGAGAGCAACGAAGCCCATGTCGTTACCAAGAATGTTTTTGGTAAAGTCAACATTTTTCAGTGCATCGTCAGGAGCGCAGAAGCCGTGAGTGCCGTTGATGCCGGAAATGTAGAGTTTGAAATCTTCAGCGTCGTCAGAAAGTTCCATCAGTTTACAACGGAAGTAACCTTTCTCGATGCGACCGTCAGCAGCCATTGGGAAGTCGCCTTCAATAACGTCAGACCAGTCACGAAGTTTGATGGTGAAGAACGCTTTAGAGAAGTCTTTTTCAGGACAAAGAGCAAATACATCGTATCCGTCGTCGTCAGATTCCCATGTGAGACCGTACCATGTCTGTGGAGCAAGCTTTTCCATTGCATGTGCAAATTCCATAGGAATTACAATTTCTAATGGATCAGCATCTTCGATTTCTTCAGGAAGGTTTTTCCAGCCTTCAGCATCTTCAAAGCTAGCCTGTACACCGATTGGGTAGTAATCAGTAGAAACACAGGATTCAGCACAAAGGTGTTCTTTGTGCTCGTAGCCTTCGATCTGCCAACGGGATTCAGCAGCGGAAAGACCTTCGCCCTGAACCATTACACCGTTTTCGAGTTTGGAAGGCCAAGAAGTAGGGTAGTTAACTACCAGACATTTCTTGCCAGCTTTATCCCAAGCATCCCAAATAGTCTCAGCTTTGAGCATTTTAGAGCCAAATGCCTGTACACACTTGGAGAAGTGGAGGGATTCACCTTCGTTGTAGTAGTAGTAATCTTCTACACCGTGAGTACGAGGGTAAGCACCTGTACAAATGGAAGCCCAAGATGGAGGAGTAACTGTAGGCATGTTGTAGCCTTCAGTCATGTAAGAGCCTTCTGCCTTAAATTTCTTAAAGTTAGGCAGAGCGCCTTCTTCCATCAAAGCTTCAAGGCGCTTAGGAATAGCGCAGTCAAAACCGAGAAGTGCAATTCTTTTGGCTTCTGAAGTCATTTAATTTTTTCCTTTTTATCAACACGTTATAATGCAAACTCTTCATAAAAAAGCTGTAATCGCAACGACCTGCCCGAAAGGGGAACTTTTTTACGAAAAGCAGTAGATGGTCTTGTTCAAATCAGCGGTATAGCAACAAGCCAATATACTATTATAATATGCCAGTTACCCACACAGCTACTGCGAGTATCATGGGCGCAAGCATAAATACTCTTGCAAGTTCGTGTACTCTGACCGGTTCAAATTGAATATGGGAGTCAGACTTATTGTTAATGCTCCTCTCATCAGTAGTTCAGGGCAAACTAGTCTGATTTGGAGTAAAAACGGATACACGAATGCGTTTATAAAACCCCTATGAGCAATTTGTAGACCAAACTGAACAAAATGCTGAAATTCCCTATTCCCCTTGTGAAAAAAGAAGCAACGTACTCCAGACAGCCGAATCTAACACATGACACTCCTGTCGCCCTGCTGGCATAAATAGAAAATAGTCAGTATTATCAGTGCAAAAAATAAAGCGACACCCTTGTCGCTCCTGCGTGACAATTGTCGCGCCATTAGAACTAGTTCAATTATCGCCTTCAAAACACTTCGTGATAAAAAGCTCAATCGACATCTTTTCCAGACAAAAAGTCTTTATTCTCAAAGAATTTTCCACAAAAAACACATTATTTTCAAACAATTAACCTCAAAGATAATTTTTCACGAAAAAAACGAGTCGTGCACAAATATTCATCCCCCCACACAAGTAAACATCCATCAAGCATCACAGTACAATCCTCCACGGACTGCCCACCGACTTTCTTAAAAAATTACAATAGAAAACCAATCAAGTAGACACTCCAAAAACACTGCACCAGCAGCCAGCATGCCCTTCCTTCAAAGAAACAGCATAAATAAACTACGAACTCCGCCTTGAAGCTCATGGGATTTGAAAAAGAAAAAGAGAGAAAAAAGACAGGAGGTCATGAAGAGAAGGTACTAATACTATACTGCGACAATCCAGACCTGTTCTGAAAAGGTACAAGCGAATAACTCACTCAACCATCAGATATCTTGAAGAGTAGCCATCGAATATTACCTGCTATTGCTGATCTTCACACGCGCACTGTTTTTACAAAATACTATTGAGGCATAGCTCCTTTAAAAAACTATGGAGCAACTGCTATCAGCGCCTCAGCCGTTACAACTAGCTGTAACTTTCCAAAATATTTGATGAAAAAAAACATTATCTAACGGCTAACAGCTTGACAACCCGATCGTTATCTGATCTTTGATAATGAGTTTCATTTGCAAGCAACTGATATTCTTTAAACATAACTACCTCAAATACAAGAAATATCCTTATCGCTACCAAATGATTCATAAGTAGCAGCACAAATTATACCCATCAGACAATCTCGCCCAAAATCATAACCAGAACAGAAGTTATGCGGAGCCTTACTATGAAAAATCTTTCGTATTTCTCATTCATTGTAACCCTATGCCTGTTGCTTACGCCAAGAACACTATTAGCTTCAACCTCCACTGCTCAATCAATTGTGACCGATACCATTACCTCCGAGCAGAGGGCGCAAAAAAAAATAAGCGCTTGGCAGCAAAAGAAGCCTGCAATCATTGCAGAAATTCAACACAAACAATTGGAGCTGGACTGGCTCACCCATCAAAAAAATAAATATACCGCGTACGTTGCAACTATTGAAGATAACATTGCAGAGATGGAGCGACAAAACCAAGAGCTGGATACTATCGCTAACGCAGTATCGCCGTTGCTTCAATCGACACTGGATCACATTACTGCTTTTATCGATGAAGACATCCCTTTTCTTTCACAGGAAAGACAACAGCGTATTGCCTCAATAAAAAAAGTTTTAGCAGATCCACACGCCCCTCAAGCTGAACAACTCCGAAGGATGCTGGAAGTTTTAGAAATTGAAACAGCATATGGATCTGGAATTGAGCTGGAAGATGAAGAAGTCCTGCTAGGTGACAGCAAAATCCACACAACAACTCTCCGCGCTGGTAGACTGGGCTACTACTGCATTTCTCCAGACAAGGAAAAAGTTGGAATCTGGTCATCAGAACAGCAAAAATTTATTCCTATTGAAGGCGAAGCCGCTACTGCTGTTTTACAGCTACAACACATCGCCCATCGCAAACAGATCATTGAAGTCACACCATTACCACTAACAATCGCTGTTCAATCTAAACAAACAGACCCTACTGCTCTGGCAGTAAACACCACAGAGCAGGAGGAAAACTAATATGCGTTTATTCATCTCTTCTGTAGCAGCCATTATGTTGCTTTTTTCTTCTGCCCTAGCGTCTAACGCTGCAACGCCTTCTGAAACAAAATCAGATCAATGGGAAACGACCATTGCTACGCTCAGCAAATTAAAAAAAGATCATGCAAAAAGTGTAGCTTCTACCTTGCAACTTACGCAAAAAAACAAACAGGAGCTTACAGCCGAATTAACGAGTGTGAAACAAAAAGCTGTAAAAACAGATTCAGAAGTCCAACAGCTGATTTCGCAGTATGAAATGCTGCTAAAAAAAGAAGCAGCGTTAAAACAGAAACTTCAAAATAGACGTGAAGAAATCAAAACATTCGAAGGCACAGTGCGTACTGCTGCAAAGCTCATGCAGGACAGAGCCTCCACCAGCTTCCTGACCCAGCAACATCCAGAACGTTTGCAGGCATTCAAAACATTGCTGGCTTCGGGAAGAATGCCCGGATTAAGCGATCTTCAACACTTGATAGACATGTATTTCAAAGAGCTGCGCGCCACCGGAACACTTGCCCGATACGAAAGCTCAATTATCGCCCCAGACGGCAAAAAAATTACTGCTGAAATTTTCCGTACTGGTACTTCTTCAGCATTTTACCGAACTCCTTCCGATACATACGGCTTTCTGGAAGTTACCGGAAACGGAACAGAGGTGAAAAGCGTTGAAGCCCTGTCCTCCGAACTTACCTCAACAGTCGTTGATGCATTCGCAGGCAACCAGATTGTTCCACTCGATTTCAGCCACGGCGCAGCTTTTGTACGCCTTGTTGCCGACAGTGACATCTGGACAAAAATCAAAGATGGCGGGGTGCTCGTTTGGCCCATTCTCGGCATTGGAGTAATCGCACTGCTCTTGGCTCTTGAACGTTTTATAAATCTGGGGCGGATGAAGCGTACCTCTCCTGAAGAGCTTACTGAAATAATGGAGCTGGCAGAAAACAAAGACTGGACATCCTGCTATAAAAAACTTTCCAACAAAAACACACCTACCAAACGTGTTCTCTGGGCAACGTTGAAAAAATCTTCCGGCAGCCCCGCAGCTCTTGAAAAAGGTATGCAAGAAGCATTGATTTTTGAGCTCGGAAAGATGGAACGCTTCCTTCCTACCATGCAAACCCTTGCAGCAGTTGCTCCGCTTCTTGGACTGCTGGGTACTGTTACAGGTATGATTAATACATTCCAAGTCATTACATTGTTTGGCACGGGTGACCCACATATGCTTTCCGGCGGTATTTCCGAAGCACTGGTGACAACTCAGCTGGGACTTGCCGTAGCTATCCCAATTATGATGCTGCATCATGTGCTAAACAGCCGTGTAGACAGCCTCGCAAATGATATGGAGGAAAAGGGAACAGCCTTAATTGCCACAATTCTTAACGGGAGGTAACAATGACACTTTTACCTCAACTGACTGAGCAGCTCCATGCTGGTGGCACGGTTCTTATCCCGATTATCATCACCGGATTCGTTATGTGGTGGCTTATCATCAACAAGTTTTTCATCTTGATTCAGTTCAAAAAGAACGAGCGAAGTGCGTCGGAGCTTCAGACAAATCCACCACCAGCATGGCACTGGCAAAGCACACTCGCCGCCACCTACAAAAAATTACGCAGTCAGAATGACGAAACCAACAATGCTATTATGGCAACCATTGGTAACTCCTGTTGCGAAAACATGGCAAAAGGGCTGTCCACTATTGCCCTGCTTGTCACAGCAGCTCCGCTCATGGGCTTATTAGGCACTGTTACCGGCATGATAACAACGTTCACTACAATTGCAGAATTTGGAACGGGCAACGCCAGAGGACTGGCTGAAGGCATCTCCCAAGCTCTTATCACGACACAGGGGGGCTTGCTCGTAGCTATTCCCGGGTACGTAGCAATGGATTTTCTGCAACGCAGAGTCAACCGACTGCGCCAGCGTATTAACGCGTATCTTACCTACATCGACGCTGAGTTATTATCTGAACCGGAAGTAAATACAGCGCAACGGACGACAGCAGCCCATAGGAGTTCCACTCATGTCTAGCATACGTTCTCGGCGAGCACGTCGCCAGCAAAGTGAATTAAACATGACACCATTAATCGATATGGTATTCATTCTTCTTATTTTTTTTATTGTAACAACAAGTTTTGTTAAAGAGGCAGGAGTTGAAATAAACCGTCCTGTCGCAAATACGGCGGTTACAAATGAAAGTACCAGCCTGATTATTGGCATTACTGAAAGTAACGAAATCTGGATTGAAGGAAAAATCTATGACGTACGTTCCATTCGTGGGTATATGAACCGTTTTCTTGCAGAAACGCCTGAAGGTTCAGTCGTAATTGCAGCGGACCAAGAATGCAAAAGCGGTCTTCTTATCAAAGTGCTGGATGCATGCAGAGAAGCCGGGACTACAAATCTGAGCGTTGCTGCCAGGATTCCATCATGATCCGCCCACCGTTTTCCCGACTCCAATGGGTTTTGTCCTGTTTAATTGCAGCAGCATTTGCTGTTGTGTTGATTTTAGCTCCTTCTCTATTCAAGCAGGAAACCGAACCGAATAAAATAACACGATTTCGGACTACTGTTTCGTTACGTCAAATCCCACCGAAAGCAGAAGAGGAGGAACCGCCTCCCGAAGAAGAAAAAAAGCCTGAACCACCTGCGGAGGAACCGGTCGCAATTATGGAGCTTTCAACTCCACCAGTTTCTCCCGTACAACCAGATTTGCTGGATGTAGATATAGCAGCCAACCTTTCGCTAGCAGTTCCGGTCAATATTCCACGGCAGGTTGGCACACTTGGAATAGGGGATGTAGACGAAGCACCTATTCCAATATATACGCCGCCTCCACTCTATCCGGCCAGAGCAAAGAGACGAAGAATTGAGACAAACCTGCTTGTAAAAATGGTTATAAAAGCTGACGGTACAGTCGCAAAACCTCACATAGTTACAGGCGAACATCAGGAATTATTCAGCAGTGCTGCATTGCAGGCTGTTAAAAAATGGCGATTTAAGCCAGCCCGCTTACACGGAAAGGCTGTGGCGGTTCTGGTTTCATTGCCACTGGAGTTCACATGTACAAATTAATCGTAAGTTGCGCTCTATGTATAACGTTTTTTGCCGGACAAGCTTGTTTTGCAGCACCACGCGCCAATCCTGCCATACACAAGGCATACAAAGAGTTACAGGCAAATCATCCTAAGAAAGCACTGGAACTTCTGGAATCTACACTCGCAAGTTCAAGACCGAATGTATCTGCGATGGTTATTGCAGGTAACGCGTATATGGAGCTTGAAGAAACGCCAAAAGCATTGGCTCTCTACAAGCGTGGCACAAAACTTTATCCGCATGACACTCACCTTCTGCAAAACAAGGCTGTTGCTCTATACTATCTAGAACAGTTTGCAAAAGCAGGTGACTGCTTTCACCAGCTAAGCGATTTACAACGTACACCAAAAGGCAAACACCAAAAAAAAAGCGTAAAGAAAGCAGACCCAAGCTGGTACAACAGTCAATATCAAGCTGGCGTCTGCTATTACAAAGTATCAGATTACAAAAATGCTTTGACGATGCTGAACCCTCTTACAATGTATCCAGAGTACAAGGCTTTCTGCGATACCCATAGGCTTATTGCACATTCTTATATTGCGCAAAAAAAATGGAAAGAAGCCACGGCGATTCTTGTCAGCCTGTTAAAAAAAGAAGTTAGCAATAGAGATGCCTGGAAACTGCTTGCCGAGGTATATATTCAACGCGGAAAACTCAAAAAAGGTGCGGCGGCGCTACAAGTAGCGCATAGCCTGAAACCTGCAACTTCTGGTGAGTGTATGCGCCTTGCAAAAGTCTACTTGCAGGTTAATTCACCACTCCTTGCAGTTAAATCAATTAAGGCCTCGCCGGAGCCACTGACAGCAAAGCAACTAGAACTGCTTTCTATTGCACAAGAAAAGGGCGGTCACTTAGAGCGAGCCGCACAAGCAATTGAAAAAGCAATCAGCCTTGCTCCTTCCCCCAAGCGACATTTTGAGCTTGCCAAAATATACTTCCGAAATCAGCAGTACAGCAACGCCATACCTCACTTTGACAAAGCGGCTGCCAAGACTAAATATAAAGGACTGTCATACTACTTCCAAGGACAATGCTACCTTCAATTAAATCAATACGATAACGCAAAGAAACTGTTTCTTAAAGCCAAAAAATATAAAAAAGTACGACTTAGTGCAGCAAGCGGTATGATGCTCATCCAGCAAAAGGAAAAAATCCATAGCGAAGAAAAAGCATTAAAAAAGCATAGCTGACAGTCTTACTTATTAATTCTACGCTGTATCATTAGCAAAAAAGGACAGAACAATATCCTGTAAAGGAACATTGTTCTGTCCTTTTCTTTTTTGATTCATACAACATAACCTATTGTTATGAATATAGATCAATTTAGAACTGTCACGCTAAGAGGTATTCCGAACCATCGCTTTTCACCCCTATCTATTCCTAGTAGCCCCTCGGAACAACTATTCTATACTCAAAAGCAAATACCCTTTCCATTTCCCACTAAAAGAACTCCTTCCCTCGTTAGCCGAGCTTTTAGCAATCCTCTAAAACTCACCTATAGACGAAACAAAGTCTCCATCTGGATCACCATAACTCAAGAACTGGTTGTACTTTATGAACGATACTCAGCAAGCACCCAAAAAAAATACATCCCTCTTCCACTCAGGCGCTGCACAACTTTGGGACGTCATGTACGGCCCTGTTGCCACAGAAGAAGCAGAATTTGTTTGTGCCAAATGGGAAGAACATGCTCAACATATTCCTCAAAACGTTCTTGATATTGGCTGCGGTACTGGCCGCTATGTCATACCGTTAAGTAAAAAAGGATGGGATGTTACTGGAGTTGATTCAAGCGAATCAATGCTTGGAGTATTGCGACAAAAAGCAAAACGTCACCAAATTACTGCTGATGTAATTACTGAGGACTTTGCAGAAGCTGATATCACAAAGAAATTTGATCTGGCGATGGCTTTTTTTTCAATCATCTACATTTTGCCGGACAAGGAAATACTCTCGTTCTTGCAAAAAGTGCATCGCCTACTGAATCCTGATGGCTTATTCATATTCAATTTCTTTAATGCATATGAATTTTGGAATGCTGAAGGATGGGAATCCGATATGGCAAGGCTGTTCAAAGGCGGACATTTAAAAGTGGACTACACGAACAAGCCAGTCGACATGCTCAGGGGAGTTGCTGCCACAGAAGACTACAGGCAGTTCACGCATTCAGCACACGGTACGGCATATGATCTGAGCGTACGTCCAATTCGCTTCCATTCCCCAAACACTATCAAACTTTTTCTAAAGCGAGCAGGCTTTGCAGATATTACATTGCATGCAGGGTTTACCGCAAAAAAAATGGAAGGCGGCAATACCCGCTCTCCCATTATAGCTGTAACAGCTACCCGCCCTTAAGGGCACAAAAAGACATGAAGGCTAAAAGCCATCAATAATATTTCGGCGCATCTTTTTTAACATAACAAGGAGAACTGTTATGCAAGAAACAACTTACGATGAATACGAAGTAATTGACCTCGAAGATCTCGAAGAAATCAGCGTTCCTCTCCATTGCAACAACCTGTCTTCCGGAGAGTAATTGTAGCTAATTGGGACAACAATTAGCAAGGAACAACCTACTTTAAAACACGTAACCCAAAAAAGATGCGCCGATCTTTTTTCAAGAACTTTCAAGGGACAACAACATGGTTATTGAGCAACTTGACAGTACATTATCCGCAACAGCGGTTGAATTATGGAATGCCTGCTACGAAAAACATTTTGAAGCAGAACTTAACTTCTATCTTGAACAGGTTGTCCCTAAAAGTCCATTACAACCTTCTATTTTAAACATAAATTGTGGCACGGGACAGCTGTTATTCCCATTACTAGAAAAAGGTCACACGGTAGTCGGTCTGGAAACAGATAAAACCCTACTCCATGTCCTTCACAAAAAAGCTGCTAGCCAAAGCCATTCACTAGATGTTCGGACAGTTACCTTCGACGAGATCCCTCCTCAAGAAGCGTATTCAACTATCGTTGCACTCGATACCATTCAGAGCTTTTTGGACGAAAATGCCCTGCGCTCTTTTTTCAAACAGGCATTATCCCATCTTGCTCCAGAGGGGACTCTTCTGTTCAGCTTCGTGAATCCCTTTACTCTATGGAATTCCAAGCAGTGGGTAACAACTGAAGCATATACGTTTGATAACGGCTTCGGGCGAATTGAAACAACTATCACCCCGCAAGATCATCTCAACGGCACTGCCACTGTCCAAAAATACTGCATGGTAAAAGAAAAAGGAGCACCTTTTTTCGATTTCACCACAGAAACAAAGCGGTTTTACACGCTTACAGAATTGGTACTTCTGCTTGAAGATGTCGGTTTTACGAACATTAAAACCCACGCCGATTGCAATGCTGAACCAATCCACGACGAAACCAAGCAAGGGACAATGTTGTACACCATTGCGCAAAAGCCTTAGCTATAAGAGATTTCTTTATGATTACTTTAAAGGAACTATACCGTCCAAAAACGTTTTATCTTGATGGAAACATAAAGCTTTCAAGCAGTGCTCCCGACTACTTGAGCGAACTCTATCACGAAAACACCAAGATGCACGCAAACGATGTCCGCCCTTGGCTGGCTCCGCTCCTTCCGACAGGGCTTACAGCTATGTCTGTAAAAACGTTCTTTCAAAGGAGCGTAGCCAGTTTTAAAAAATATGACGGCTATCCGGCTCTCGAGCTTCCTCCTATCGAAGCAAAGCATGAGGCGGGCAGCTTATGGGACGTTATCCAGCGAAGACGTTGCCAACGAGATTATTCTGACACTCCAATAGACGGCAACGCATTAGCGCAAATGCTTCAGTTCGGATACGGACCGACTGGTACATTTACTGGAAACGGAAATGAAGTGAGCCTCAGAGCTGCGCCTTCAGCCGGTGCATTGTACCCACTTGAAATATATCCACTCATCAACAATGTGGCTGGAATAGAAAACGGGCTGTATCACTATAATGTACCAGACAACTCGATTGAATGCCTGCGAAGCGGGACTCTACTTCCTGAAATGTATTCGCTCATACAACCAAACAACAATGAATGGCTTGCAACAGCAGGTGCTGTTTTCTTTGTCACAGCAGCATTCAAAAGAAACCAGATTAAATATGGTGATCGAGGATACAGAGGCGTCCTGCTTGACGCCGGACATGTCTCGCAAAACATTTTGCTTGCTGCAACAGCTCTGAATTACAGTGCTTGTATTATTGTCGCCTGCCTCGATGACCCGATGAACGACTTTCTTCAGATTGACGGCGTTGAAGAGTCAATTCTTTTTGCTATCAGCCTTGGAAGCCCTGACATGGAGAAAACACGTAATGCAGACTAAAATTTCAAAACTACCGCAGTTGCCGGTCGTAAATACAAGCTATCATATCATAGAGATGGACGGTGACAGGGTTCAATTTCGAAACGGTCAGGATCTGTTTGTCATCAAAGGTCCCAATCTACTGAATCTCATCAATGATCTGATGCCACTTTTGACAGGGGAAAACACGCTGCCAGAAATCATCAGTCAGCTTGCCGACCGATATCCCGAAAAAAGTATTATTTCGATACTGACACGCCTGACGCAACGCCGTGTTGTTCGAGAACGTATAGAGGCAACGCCTGAAACTTCAAAAATACATCCAGCACAGCAAGCTTATTTTTCCCAATTTTCACCCAATGCCAATCCGAACCTTGCAGCTTTGGCTTCAGCCCACGTTGCAGTAATCGGGTTAGGACCAATTGGCACAAGCGTAGCTCACACGCTTGCTCAATCAGGAATTGGAAGAATCAGTGTCTCAGACAGTAACCCAGTACAGCTCGAAGACACTTTAGCTGCTGAAGCTCCTTCTGCAACCATTGGCTCTTCTTGTGAAGAAAATTTTGTGATGTCTATACGAGAAAATTTCCCAGAAGTTCAATGGGACATCATGGATTTGTCACTGCGCCACATCGAAAGAGAAGATCATCCGGACTATATTGTCGTTTGCCACGAAAATTATCGTCCCGATATGCTGGCTGACATCAACACCTTCTGCCTGTCTTCCGGAGTTCCATACACATGGTGCTCCCTTGATGCCCTTTGCGGTACGGTCGGTCCAACAGTTCTGCCGCACGAAACAGCATGTTTCGAATGTTATACAACAAGACTCAATGCCAATGCAGACTACCCTGATGAACTGCAAGCGTACGAACAGCAGTTGCGAACAAATGGTAACCCGACATTGTTTGGATACCTGCCGTCGCACACACAGCTTATTGCAGGTCTTGTCTCTTTGGAAGTTGTTAAAGACATTAGCGGATTAACACCGCCTGTCACATACAACGCTCAGTTAGAACTTAATTTATTAACAATGGAATTTGCATTACATCCCGTTCTTAAACTTCCACGTTGTTCAGCATGCAGCCGCCTTCAACACTCAGGTGCTCCCGTGCGCCCATTTGCGGAGCAAGCGGTATGACAAACCATCACCCGCAAAACGTCACGTTAGACCAGATACTTCCATATCTGGTAAGCAAAAAGAGTGGTGTACTAAAAGGAGTTAACACACTCTTCCGTGGCGCAGCTGACCCTCAAGTGCACGTTGCTATCAGTGAACTGACAAATTCCAGAAGGTACTTGGATTGTTTCGGGGAAGTATCTGGAACCGGCGTCGGGTTAACAAAAAACAACGCACTTATGGCAGCTATTGGCGAAGCAGTTGAAGGTTATTGCGCCTACGATATTCAAAGTACCCTCGAAAAAGGAAGCTACCGGCAGATTATACAGACTGACCCTTTCGCCGTTTCTCCACAGGAACTTCCACTGTACTCTCAGACACAGTACGCTCTTTCCGATTTTCGCTATCGCCCTTTTACTGAAGAAAGCGTCATCCGATGGGCAAAAGGGACTTCTGCCATCACTGGAAAGACACGTAGCCTGCCCGCTGCATTAGTATATGTATCCTACACCCCAGAAGAGAATGAGTCCCCGTTGTGCCATACCATCTTTGGCGGTATTGCAAGTAGCACATCATATACATCTGCTATGCTTTCCGGTGTGTATGAAGCTGTAGAAAGGGATGCAATGATGATCTGGTGGCTTGGACAACATCCAACTCCACAAGTTTCTTTATCCTCTGAAAGCTGGATTGGTGAAATTTTTAAAGAAAACTTTGCAGATTCCGGCTTAACCTTCGAGTTATGGAATATCACAATGGATATTCCGATTCCGGTCTTTTTCGGGCTTGTTACCGATACAAAAAACAATGCCATTGCTGGTGGATTTGGTACCAACTTAAACCCAAACGTTGCAGCACTCAAAGCGTTGTTTGAATGCGTACAAAACCGTCTTGGTCAACTCCCCATGAAATCAGATTGGGGAAGAACTCTTTATAATCAAAAAAACCAAAAGGTTATATTCTCAAGCGAACAACCAGACACCTCGTCTTCACAATTTGTAAACATGACAAACTTAGACAAGAATCTGCATACATACTTAGAGCCTGAAGGACACCGCCTGCTGGATACTGTTCGTTCCAATGCATCACGAATCGAACTTGCCGATGTTCTGGACAGGTCTACAGGTTCAGCTCAAACAGACCTGCAAGAATGCCTCTCTATTCTAGAGCAAAAGGGTTTCGATGTAATTACAACCGATTTAACGCACGATGATGTTGCAGATCTCGGTTTTGTTGTCCTCAGAGTATCCATTCCCGGTTTAGTTCCAAACAGTGTCACAGCGTGGCCACATTTGGGAAATCAACGCCTTTACTCTGTCCCCAGGGCACTTGGACTTCAAGAAAAAACAGAAGAATCCATGGCTCTTTTCCCTATGCCGTATGCATAATAGTCGAGGTTGGCATGCAGAATATTTTTCATTCCACAACATCTTCGTGTACATCTGGACTTACCGAAGTCATCAGCCCCAAAACAGGTATTGTGAAAAGCGTTGGCAACTTGTTGCGCAGCCCAGAAGAACCTGCGCCACATATTGTAACCTCATCAATAACCGCATTCCATCGATTCAGTGGAAACAAAGCTGATTTTGCCTCTACAGGCACTTCGATTGACATTACGCAAGCTCATTGGTCTTCATTAGGGGAGTCTATTGAACGCTACTGCGCTGCTCTCGCTGACTTTCAAACACTTACGTATGACTCGTATAGTGGTCTAAAAGCAAAGGGACATACCCCACTTCCCCTTGAAAAATTTACTCTCTTTTCCAGCGACCAGTACGCACAGTCAAAATTTCCTTTCACATACGCTACAGATCATTCCAAACTTTCGTGGATAGCAGGTAACCGCCTAAGCGATAACACGACAGTCTCTGTGCCCGCAGGCTTTGTTTTCAATCAATTCCGACCAAAAACAAATGAATTACGGTTATGCCCTGATATTCATCCTGGTGTTGCCAGCAGCTTTTCTAAAACCCGAGCACTCACCGGCGCTTTGTTAGAAATCGTTGAACGGGACACGATGATGATTCATTGGCTTAATCAAATTCCTGTTACGGGAATCGCCCATGATGAGGATTTTCAGCGCATCCGGAAACAGTTCAAACTTCCACCGCAGTTAAAGCTCTACCTTGCATTGCTGGAAACAGACATTCAAGTGCCGTGCATGTTTGCTCTACTACTGGATGAAAAAAACGGCTTACTGGGGGGTGGATGCTCCGCAGGATTCAATGCCGTTCACGCCGCGAAAAAAGCGGTATGTGAAGCTATCCAAATTCTACGACTAAGCAAGGAAGTGCAAAACGGGGCAAAAGGAAAACTTGCTTCGAAGAAAGCAATTCCTTCTGCCTTTCTTGACCCCGCAGCACGGGCAAAACTTCCTATGACAGAACTTCTGTATAATCTCGGGTTCTACCTGAACCCGCAAAACTGGAAGCACCTCGAAGATTTTTTATCTCCGCAGCAGCAAATACAACTCTGTGAGTGCAAGTCGCATCAGTATGCAACTGACTACCAAAGACTACTCGAAAATTTTATTAACGTTGGGCTTGAACCAGTCTGTATTGACCTAACGACAGAAGATGTCGCTGATATCGGCTGGCAGGTCGTCCGGGTTGTTGCTCCGGGAGCGGTTCCGAACCTCCCGACATTGTATCCACCAAAGGCGGTCTCCAGACTTTGGACAGTCCCACGAAAGCTTGGTTTTTCTACACCATCTGAATGGAACACGTTGCCCATGCCATATGCCTAACGATTTTTTTCCAAAGGACTATTTTTATGAAACATACTGCGATTGCTGTACATCCAAGCTTCACCATACTGAAAGAGCAAGAAGAGACACTAACCTTCTCCCTCTTTGGAGAAGTTAAAATGCTTCGTGGTTCTCTTCCCACTATAGTAGCAATTTTACACGCTGTAGATGGAAATAAAAGTAAAGAAGAGCTATTACAATCTCTTTCTCCAACACACTCCCGAGACAAAGCTGAACGCTTACTTAATAATATGTTTACCTCTGGCATTCTTGTCAGAAAAGAGATCGAAACTCTTGACTCCTTGCTTCCAGTTTCAACCGAAAAGACAGCGGCAAGTACCCGTAATTCTCTACGGGTAGGCTGCCTTGGAGCCGGAAAACTTGCACAGGCTGTTACCTCTATAAGTAAACTTCCTGTAATCCCGTTATCAGAGTTCTCAGACTCATCGGTGCCAGTGAAGTCAGAAGATAGTGTCGCAGCGTGGACTGCATTCTTTGAAAACTACTTGGCATCATACTCATTACAGAGCCTAGTCGTCCTGCCGGAAAACATGAATTATGTGCAGCTTTGTGCTCTCAACCGAGCTTGCCTTACTTTGCAACTTCCTTGGATTCTGGCATATTTCAACGGCTGCGAAATAGCTCTTGGACCATCAACAATTCCATACAAAACACCATGCCTCGAATGCCTGCTTGAACACAGACTGCAAGCAATAGCCCCTTCGCTGAATATTACATGGGACACCTTTTTGCAGTGCGTCGAGAACTTTCCAATACCTGAAGACCAAGCTTTGGAAAGTACTATTCAATGGGCTGGTTGGCTTCTTGCTGCTGAACTGGAGCGGCTTGCGACCTTCGCCGACGCTCCGCTCTATACCCGACGCCAGATACAAATACCGTTGCAAGCCACTATAGACATTCCTGATGTCCAATTTGAAGCAGTCACCACTTGCCCAGCATGTCAGGGTATGAATAAACACCACACCACACAACCTGTGCGCATGGAACCTGCAAGTCCTGAACGGGTCAAAATTTCATTACAACACAATACGGTTCGACACGGTCATAACGGGTTGCGCTCCAAAAGCACCGCAGACGCCAGAACCTTACTCGACCGCGCGCTTGGTCTACTCAAGGCAAATGTAAAAATAACGCAATCTCGCAAGGGCGTTCTTGACGATATTATTCCAAGCTTTCGTTCATATACTTCTGCTGTTTTTTCTCCGGATTTGCCTTTCACCGTCGATGAACACTGCCACTGGGGCAAAGGAATGAACGAGGCGCAGGCATATCTTTCCGCAGGGTTTGAACTGATGGAACGAATCAGCGCAGAATACAACGGTAATGTTGAAATGATTCAATTGCCGTACAAACAGGTTAAAGATTTCGCTCTTGATTTACAGGTCAGAGTGGGAGAACAGCATTACCTGCGAAATATTGACAGCATTGATGCGGATATTCCTGCTGACTGGGTATGGGGTTGGTCGCTGGTGAATCAAAAATATGTGCTGGTCCCAGCAAGTATGGTCTATTTGAGCCGGACTCTTTTTCAAGGGAAATTCATGCTAAACAGCTCAAGCGGACTGGCTGCCGGAACAACGATTGAAGATGCCATTCTACAAGGTTTACTCGAAGCCGTCGAACATGACGCTCGATATATCTGGCAAGCAAACCCAGTCGTTACACCAAAGCTTACAGATCTTCCAGAATCAGTTCGAAACCTCACAAAACAAATGGAAGAATTAGGATTTACCTTATTCGTTCGAGACTGCACCACGGATCTGGGTATCTATGTCTTCAAAGCATGGCTTGTTCAAAAAGATAACCCTATTCACTATGCAGCAGCAGGTCTCGGCGCATCACTGAATCCTGATATTGCACTCAGCAGAGCTATCTCGGAAGCTAAACAATCATGGCCAAGTGATAAACAGCAAGCCCCTAAGCATTATGCTTCAAAAAGCAATACAGATTTGTTCAGCTACAACACAACAACGCTGTTCATGCACTATCAAGACAACATGACAGATATTCTCGCTGAAGGTGCTGAAACAGCATATACGTCACTTCCTAACCTGTCATCTGGAAGCATTTCGCAAGATATTCTGGAAATACAGCATCGTATGCAACAGCAAGTTCCAGACAGTGACCTGATTGTTGTAAACCTTACCAGAAAAGAATTCGGTATTCCCGTAGTAAGGGTCATCACATCCGGCTTGCAAAACCCTTCGCAGCCGTTGCAAAACTTCCCTCAAAACAGATTATTTGAACAGGCTACTAAGCTTGGGTACCGTGACAAGACTCTTTCTTTTAAGGAGCTATTCAATGACTGCCACCAGCAATAATTCTGAATTAACATTAAACCCCCATATTTCTTTTCTACGATCAACCAAAGAAGAGAGTGTCTTTTCATTATACGGAAAAATAAAACGGTTGCGCTGGAAACAGCCTTCCATGTCTGGCGAATGGCTGCAAAATTATGGAACATCTTCCTCTGCCGCAAAAAACACCGCGATGGTTACAGCACTAGAAAAACAGCTACTCCGCGCAAATATACTGGTGCACTCCCATGCTGCTGCAAGTAAATCCATTCATAGCGTATATGTATACGGAACAGGAAAACTGGCAGACATGGTGTTAGCGAATGCGGGAAAAAAATACTCATCTGCCAGCATCATTCAAGTTCCTTTCACAGAAGCACCAATTTCTTCAGAAGATGACCAGCACACGCTACACATCATCTGCCCTGAGCATGCAACCCGTGGCGAATTGGCGCACTTTAATGCCCTGCACGTAAAGGAAACAAAACCATTCGGTTTCATATACTTCAATGGCAAAAAAATAATAACTGGACCTGTAGTTATTCCCGACAAAACGCCTTGCTTATCCTGCTTGATGACATGGCAAGAAAAACAAATAGAAAGCCATAAGCAGCTTCAGTTAACTACACAAGAATTGGCAGAAATTATTACAGCCGTGCCATACTCACTTTCGCAAGATGAAGTTGCAGAGCGGGCTATCCAACTTCTTTTAGATCAATTGACTGCTGCGTCGCATAATATGCCTTGTTCGCTAGCTGGATGTCAGATGCAATTTTCAGCAACTCCACAAGCACAGGGCACACCAACACGCTTTGCGCACACTACCCATTGCCCGACTTGTCACGGTGGTTTCGCATCACAATTTTCTGATTGTGTTAAAGATTTTATCAAACCTGAAGCACCAATATTTACGCTAGAAGATGTCCCGACATGCCAACTGGACAACGGGTACAGGGTGTTAACCCCATCACAGGCAAAACAACTGGTCGATATTGCTGTTGCAAACCTCAACGGCTCTATTCAAGTTCAAGAACTTCACACAGGAGCACTGGACAACGTTCTCCCATCATTTAGAGCAGAACTTCAGCTTCCAGAATCATCTGAAAATATACTTGGTTTTGGTAAGGGCATTGATAAAGAGCAAGCTTACCTTTCCGCAACATTTGAAGCAGTTGAACGGTTATGCTCTAAACCTCGTGGCAATACTCAGCTATTGCGTGCAAGCTGGAACGAAGTAAAAGATCAAGCTCTCAATATCCCTAAACGAATCGGAACAGTTCACTTCTACCGCAATAATGATCCATTTGATGAGGACATGCCAATTGACTGGGTTTGGGGGCAATGCCTGCAAACAGGCAAGCCTGTTTTGACTCCTGCATCTATGGTTTATGTCGGGTCAACAAGTTTTGCCGGTAAGTTTTACAATGCCAGCACAGGTGGAATTGCAGCAGGCACAACATCTGAAGATGCTCTACTACAAGGATTGATGGAAACAATTGAGCACGATGCCTGGATGATCTGGCAAGCGAACAGCCTTCCTTGTCCAGAAATTCTGAAGTCATCCATCAACGATGAAACCATTCAGAAAATAATCAGTGAAATTGAAGTGCAAGGATATCAGGTGCGCATCCGATATATCGCAACAGAACTCGGTATTCCGGTCTTTAGGGTTTGGCTGGTTCAACCTGATTCTGTCGAAATCTACGCTGCTCACGGATTCGGATGCCACCTGAATAAACATCTTGCGCTTCGAAGAGCACTTACTGAGGCTAAGCTTTCCATGCCGCAGACTATGTACACAAAGGCGAAAAATACCCGTTACATGTCTAAAGGCAATGGCGATATCCTTAACAGCAGACATTCACTGTTTTACCTTTACCACTTCACACAAGTTGATTTGTCTGCTGAAGGCGGTACACTTTCCATGGAAGATATCCCTAATGTCACAACTGGAACAGTTACAGGAGATCTCCACAAAACATTGGAAATACTCTCAACAAATATTCCCGACATTCAAGTAATCGGCGTAGATTTAACTGACAATGCTATCGGAATCCCCGTTGTTAGAGTAATTCCATGTGGTTTGCAGCAGCTCTCACACCCACTTCAGGTTACGCAGGAACGACTCTTCACCGTTCCGTGCACCATGGGACGCAGAGCGACGCCTCTCACGTATCGAGAACTCTTTAATGGAAGGTATCCATTTTAAAATGTAAATTTAACCAATTGCATTACCAATAGTTATAAAAAAAGAGCCTTTCCAACGAACACGTTATAAAGGCTCTTTTTTTATACGTAAAAATAGGTCGATTCGAAGTTTCTCTCCTGTAACGCTACTTACGCCAAATACTCATGGGGATTTACACCAAATTTATCGCGAAAAATTTTCGCAAAATGGCTTAAACTTGAGTATCCCACAGCAAAAGCTGCTTCAGTAACATTCATATCTCGATTCCACAGCAGTTTTCTTGCTCTTTCCAAGCGCTGCTCGACAATATACCGATACGGTGTAATACCATGCTCCTGACGAAACCCATTCTTAAGCTTGTATTCATTAACACCAACATACTGCGCCAATTCAACAATGCTTGGCGGCACCTCTAAATTTTCATCAAGAAACGCCTTGGCTCGCCACATTTTTTCCTTATCTTCCATATTCAAATAAATATTTGTTTTCTGAGCAGATGACTCTGGCACCTGTTCCAGACTAAACCGAACATGCGAAATAAGTTCAAGAACTTTGCTTTCTAAAAACAAGCACTTTGTCTTACCCAAAAACGGACATTGCACAATCTGATGCAATGAAACTTTCATATCAGTTGTAATTGAACCAATTTTTTTACTAATACAGCAGGCTTCACTTTTCACGGCTCCTTGCCCAACCAGATCAGCCAGCGATTCACCCAAATGCTCATTAGCCATCGCTACAGGAAGAACAATCCCAATCCAACACACAGGCTGGTCACTTGAAAACACAAGTGTACCATTAGTACTTCCCACGTGCACCTGACCATGTCCGATAACTATTGTTTCATCCTTACTGGAAATTCTGTTCTTATTGCAGACAACTTCACCGCCAAGATTAAACCCGATCTCTATCATTCCTTCATTCTGATACTCAAATGAATACAGCTGGTGTCCTTTTTCTCCTTGCCGGACAACAAGAGACCTATCCTGTTGAAGAGTATGATATTGCGCGAAAACATTTGTACTATCATAACTAGTTACCATATTATCAGGGCTTATCATGTCTGTACCTTCTGCTAATTAAGTGTTCAACGTATCCGAAGCGTTGGTGATAAAACACATTCTAAGTGATTTTGATTTTCACTATCATTAGAGAAATGAAAGTTCAAGGTCAAGACACATTACTACTGTTATTCTAATGAACTAAGTTCTTTTTGACACCTTGATGCGTGACAATTCCCACATAATCCAGCCTATTCTATTTCCATCAAAAGAACTCCTGCTCTCGTTAGTCAGCTTCACATTATTTTACGTAAAAGCAGCGTATACAAATCAAGCTTTGTCAGCCCTCGTCGCTAACTGAAAATGACTACTTCTTGAAGCTGTTGCTTGCCGACACCCAAGAAGAACCAGTCAGACATCGAGATGCAACTGACACAGCCAATAAAGCATACTATTCGGAGAGATTATGGACAGCGGTTATTCTGTGAACACAGCCGAAATGTGGGACTATTTCTTTGAGGACGCCGAAACAGTGTATGATATTGAACTGTATCTCAATCTTTTAAGCGACCAACAAAAAAGCACTGGTACAACACTGGATGTCGGTTGTGGAACCGGACGTTTTTCACTGCCGCTGCACCAGCAGGGGCATAAAGTTGTCGGCATAGATTCAAGTGAACCCATGCTCGATATCTTCAAAAGTAAAGTTCAAAATATCGATACGCATCCAGAGCTTGTGCACACAGCCTTTGAAGACTTTGCCCCATCACACAATTTTGACGGTATTGTTGCCTTTTACCTGATGCAATTCATGCTCGATCGTACGGAGGCTATTACCTTCTTTAAAAAGGCACACTCGCTGCTCGCTCCTGACGGTGTCTTTCTTTTTTCTGTCTACAACTCACTAGGAATCTGGAATCCTGCGGGTTGGTCGCTTACTCACACTCGTGAATTGGAAGAAGGTTTTGCGCGTGCTGAATACGTATTCAACCCGATTGATAATTTGAAAGGAATCGTTAAAGCGGCGGACTATCGAGTCCTGCGCACAAATGGCTCTTACGCTATTGATTACTACACCAAGCTCATCAGGCTTTACTCATTAGCTGAGTACAAAATCATGCTGCAAGAAGCAGGTTTCAATAACATTCAAGTCTTTGTCGACAATAAAGCAGAACCAATTACTGATGCAGACCAGTATGGTATCAAGCTCTATATTGCCGCCCGCAAATAGATCCAAGCAGTTTTTGCTGTAACTGCCTTACACCATGAGCATACAGCAGTTATAACTTACCGTACATTTGCGATTATTTCTTAGCCCGCTTCTGGCAAACACACATTAAACTGTAGGAGCTTCTATGCCACAGACCATATATGAAGGTACTCTTGGTGCAACTGAAATAGTGCATAAAATTACCCCGCCAAATCTGGATATTGATGCCTATTTCCCTGTTGAAAATCCAGAAAACTTCTGGAACATGCGTTCAACCCGTATCCGCAGAAACGGGGAAGTTCTTACAGATAATTTTGAATGGAAAATTCATGGCAAGATTGTCTCAAACGGAAAACCAGCATGGTTGCTTGGCGACAATAATCCAATGTTGCTTGTCATTAGTAAGGACGAAGACGGCATTCAGCACCATGCAGATTTGCAACCTAAGGGTAGATCAGAAAGTTTTTCACCACCATGGACCAGCCTTTCCAACAACGCTGAATTTGGACAACGGAAGGCATGCCCATATATTCTTTCCGAATCCGATGGTGGACAAATTCCGGCATATTTGAATTCACAAATGACTGGATACGAAACCATCAGCCTTCCAGCCGGTATTTTTCAGAATTGTGTCCGAGTTGATACTTACTACCAGCGCGCCACAGGAACTATCTACAATTCTGTAGTTCACTTTGCACCCGGCGTAGGACTTGTTCGCTATAAATTCAGACAAATTGATCCGTCCATAAACTCCGTTGTTGTCGTAGGCACACTGGAGCTAGAACACGCCATGGTTAATGATGTGATCTATGGCACCAAGTAGCATTGGCTGGACTATAAGCAACTGCGAACAACACTCTGTGCTTGTAGAAACAATTATTGCAATGCAAAAAATTGAGCCGCAGTTTCGAGATCAACAAACCTCTGCCTACCCTTCTTCACCGGAAGGGCAGGCAGAGATTTTTTTACAAAAAGCAAAGGCAATTGCTTTTTACAAAGAGCTTCTTTCGCTTTTCACCATATATTGGAAGCAAAATATGGTCTCGACTTCACGTCGTGTAGATTTTGCAAAAGCACAAAAAGAATACGGCACTGTACTGCGCACCTTATCGCGCCAACTTGCCACACTTTCGCAACAAAGCCCTGTGCCCACATCTTTTTTGCAACCAATGGAGAATAAACGTGATACACTACCTCAAAAAAATGATCCGGAAAAAGCAAATAACAGCGCTCTGGCTCAGCAAAAGCAACAGGAACAACATTACCAGCATGAATATTTCAAACTGGTTGCAAGCATTGACGACCAAAGCCACCCAGCACTTACGGATACATTAACCTGCCTTCCTCGAAGTATTCGTAAAAAACAATGGATTGCAACGAGCCAAAACTGGGAACATCAGGCAGATCAACTTGATAATATTTTTGATAAAATTACTGCTGTACGACACCAGATCGCTCTCTGCTACGGAAAACAACAATACTCCGAGGTATTACGGCAAAAACAAAACGCATCAGGCTGTACTTCCGCATTTACCGAAGCCGTTGCGATGCCATGCCGGTCGATCTTATCCAAACTTCAGCGCGAAAAAAAACGTACACTACATCTTACCCGCCTTCGACCGTTTGATGCCGCAACACGCAATGCAAGAGGATTTGATGGACATAAGGATTGGTGCACTAAAACAAGCACAGTCTTAGCTACCATGCACCCATCGCTATCAGCTCTTTTTCAAGATATCATCAATGAAGGACTGTATGACTTAACACCGCGCACGGGGAAAGCGCCAGAATCATTTTGCCTGCCACTACCCTACAGTAAAAAAGCATTTTTATTTCTACAGTTACGCGGTGGACGGAAAGACATCATGACTGGTTTTCATGAGCTGGGACATGCCTTCCATAGTATATTGTCAGCCTCTAACGACTCTGCCAGTGTAACGACAAAAATCGTCCCGGAAACCAGTGAGTTTTTTGCTCTTACGCTTGAGTTACTCGCAGCAGAACACCTTGCTGTCTATTACACCGATCCTGACGCTGCTAAATGGGCAAAGCGAAAGTTCATCGAAAGCATCTTGCAGGTTTTTCTTACACATCACACGCTGTATCATTTTGAACATGCTATATACAGTGCCAAGCATACCTCTCTGCAACGCAGACAGCTTTTTGCTGCACTTATCTCAAAAAACTTAGGGCAGATTGATTATGCAGGCTATGAAACAGCACTTGAATTATGGATGTACCGCATTCCCTTGCTTATCAGTTCTCCAGGATACTTTTCCAATTACGCGATGACCCAGCTTGGAGCTCTTTTTTTCTTTGACCAGATACAAAAAGGCGTTGCGACTATTGAAGATGTACTTTCTTTAGTGAAGTACAAAGGACATTTTAAGCTTGATGCTATATTTAATGAAATAGGGTTTTCCATTACGCCTGAAACCATTCAAAAGACAATTCAAAGTATCTCTACTCTTCTTGAAAAAAAGTAAGGCGACACCATTAGTGCCGCCTTACGTAAGGAAACATCCGATTACTGGATTGGAATACACGATAACAACCGTTCGCCAAAATCTGCCCGCTCAATCCTCTCTACCACCCTTCCATTCTTCAAAAGAAGTGCTGCATCGCAGTACGAAGAAACAAACTCAAAATCATGGGTTACAATTGCCACAGTCGACCCAGCGGCTGATGCATGCGAAATCTGGTTCCCCACAGCCTGCATGCTCCGGGCATCCAGCCCTGATGTAGGCTCATCAAGAATTAGTATACGAGGATGATTCACGGTAGCTAAGGCAAACACAAGACGCTGCTGCTGCCCCGCAGAAAGGTACTGTGGATGCGCATTGTGCAACTCTTCTAAACCAAGTTCGTGTAACAATTCTTCAGGATCTACTTCGCTTTTTTCTCGACGTGCTGATACAAGCTCTTCCATCACAGTTGGAAAAAAAAGTTGATGACTGCTTTCCTGCAACACCAAGCCTGTTGCATTTAATCGCTGACGTGCTCGCATTTTTCCACGCCCTTCATCATAAATAGCCCCTTCTGAAGGTTCGAATAGACCGGAGAGTAATTTAGAAAACGTAGTTTTTCCCGAACCGTTCTGCCCAATAATCGCTATTTTTTCACTATATCCTAGATCAACAGATAAATTGTGCAATACGCGTTTTCCACTTCGCGGATAGGAAAAAGAAAGTTTTTTAACAGATAGATTAGGTGCATCCTTTTGCTCTTCAGTCACAGAGGCTTCCCGTGCAGGTATTGAACACATTGCAGACTCATTCACGAAACTCTGCAAGTCCAGCGCCCGTAGCCCCCACTGCTGCATAGCAGCATTCTCCGGTAAGGCTCCCTGACAAAAAACTTTCTCGATGCTCCCATTTTTCAGGACTAGAATTGAATCCAGCACATCTGCCAAATAATGAAGCCGGTGCTCTGCAAGAATGATTGTTTTCTTCTTTTTTTTGAGAATCTTCACAATCTGATTCAAATTGATAACCCCTGCATAATCTAAATTAGCAGAAGGCTCATCCAGTAAATAAACTTCTGCGCCAGCAGCATAGATGGCTGCAAAAGATACCTTTTGCTGTTCTCCACTAGAAAGCTCATACATTTTTTTTCCACGCAGATGATTTATGGAAAAAAGGTCAAACGCTTCATCTACCCTACAAACTATCTCTTCATGGGAAAGCCCCATACTTTCAGGGCCAAACGCAATTTCATCCGTCACATCAATATGAAAAAACTGGGAGCGTGGATTTTGAAACACAGAGCCGGTTACTGCTGAAAGCTCTTCCAACGACATGTTTTTGCCAAGTTCATTGCCGAAAACAGCTATCTCTCCCTGCACCTCACCTTTAAGAAGATGTGGAATAATGCCATTCAAGCAACGTAGCAGTGTTGATTTTCCACACCCACTTTCACCAGCCAGCACAATGCATTCTCCCTCTTGAACATCCAAACAGATATTCTGGAGAGCAAACTCTTCTTTCCCTGCATATCGAAATGAAAAATTATGTATTTTCAATGCGTTCTTTTTTTTCATTGTTGAAAAAACTCCAGTGAAGGTAAATACAAGATAGCAGTAAGATACACACATGTAGCAGCAATAAACAGTACATCACGATAGCTAAATGCCTTAGCTTGATAAAAAGCATTACCAGTAAAATTTATTCCGCGAGTCGAAAGAGAAAAGTTAAGCTCTTCCCCTAACGCAAACATTCTGAAAAGAAGCGTTGCCAAAAATAACTCAAATATTTGCAAGGGGTGACGCAGCACTGCGGTAGCCGAGTACAATCTTCGAATTTTCAAAGAAGCACGTATCATTTGGGTTTCATGAACGAGTGTCGGGACAAATCGAAAGCAGATAGCAACAGGTATAATAATATTTTTATGCAGCTTCATCTTTTTCATTACAGCAACCAAATCACCAACTGAGACGCTTGTAAAAAGAATAAGCCCCGTGCTGAAAATCATGCATGCTTTTCTAGCAGACAAGGCAAGAAAGCTATACTGGAAGGACGGCTCTGAAATAAAAAAAAGTGGTGTATGTACCACAGCTAAAACAAGAATCCATTTTGCGACAAAGCCTTCACGTCGCAATACCATAAGTCCAAAAAACAAATACGCTATAAATGCATAGTCCTGTAAAGGATCGCTCAAAAAAAGAAACGCACATGTTAAAGCAAGTGGAAAAACGCAAAGCACTGTTCTGGGATCAAGCCGAGCTACAAAACCTTCCACTCCGCTTCCAGATAGTGCCACGCGTTTATTCCCATCTACTTCGGTTGCTAGCTCAGCCATACCATTCTCCTTTTTACTGTATGCCACTTCACCGCAGTATTTCGGTCAGATAACATACAAGAGTAAACGCGCATCCAAACTAAATGCGCGCTTACGGGGTGATACCAATTCGAGTTAGCAAGCCACGCTGCTGTTTTTAAAATGGCGAGAAAGCATTCTTTGCCCAAAAAGCAAACCAGCAAAACAAGCAATAAGTGAAAATACCAGTACTCCGATTACATACACAACTGTGTATTTTTCAATAGATTCTTTGGGCCACATGGAAAGAACATCATCGAACCATGGCAAATACATAAAGAGATACATCGGTGAATAAAAAAGAGCTATTTTAACTAAAAAGAATAATGAAATACTTCCATAGACAACCGTCTTTTTCTTATATCCTCCCGCAGCTACAGCAAAAGCATCAGCAACAGTGCCTCCTACAATACCTGCTACCAGCCCTGGCCACCAGCCAATGGCAGCATGCACTATACCGATGATAAAACCATGGATAGTCAGGACTCCTGTCTTGGGAACACGGACAACCATAAGTAAAAAAATGGGAGCAAGAACAAAGCAAAGAACAGGGTCCATTGCTCCCCACAAAAACGGGATAAAATGCAAAACTATTGTTGTTCCATAAAAAAAGAGAACAAGCGCAGCATTAAAAATGCCTACCATCACCAAATCATGCGTAGTAAATTTTGTCAGCCTACTATCCATGCTTATCTTCCTTGTTTGTCATGTTATTGTGTTGAATCAAGCATAGTGCGGTATGTGGAACAATTGTCTGCAAGATAGCTATGCAAACCGGAATCAAGGACATTACCATCTTGCAAGACCACAATATTGTCTGCATTAACAATCGTATACAGCCTATGAGCGATAGTAATAACCGTTTTATCTTGAATCAGTTCACTAATAGCTTCTTGAATATATAGCTCATTAATCGGGTCAAGTGCGGTCGTTGCTTCGTCCAGAATAACAACCGGAGCGTCTTTCAACATTGCTCTTGCTATAGATAACCGCTGTTTCTGCCCACCAGAAAGTGTGCTTCCACCTTCGCTCACTATGGTGTCATACCCGTTTTCAAGTTTTTCAATAAACTCATGACAATGAGCTTTCCGCGCAGCTTTCAGTACTTCTTCACGGCTGGCATCCTTACGCCCACACAATATATTGTTGTAAATCGTATCATTAAACAGATAAACGTCCTGAAAAACGAAGGAGAATATTTCCATCAAGTCTTTATTGGGAATGTCGCGTACATCTACACCGCCAATCGTGATGGAGCCTGAATAGGTATTCCAGAATAGAGGAATTAAGTTGGTGATAGTAGATTTCCCAGCACCGGAATGCCCTACAAGGGCGGTTAATCCTTTCTCTTTTGCCGCAAAACTTACGTTATGCAGGACTTCTTTTTTTCCATACCCAAAGGATACATTTGAAAAGGCAATGTCATATGTTTCGGGGTACTGAGGATTCTTGGGCTCGATCATCACAGGCTGATTAAGCATTTTCTCAACCCTGCTCACCGCGTTAAGCATATGCTGACCAAGTAATGAATACTGCATGACATCAAACATTGCTAAATACATGAGCATGTACGAAAGAATGAACATAAGAGAATTGAAATTCAACTGCCCTGTTTCAAGATAGTCTTGCATAACAATGTAGAAAAAGAACGGGAGTCCCAATTCAATTACAAGAGTAAAAATGAGTCCAAGCCCTAAAATACTGCCTTCAGCAATCAAGCTGTCTCTAGCCAGTTTTTTTAGCTGGAGTAAGATTTTTTTATTCTGCTCGCCCACCAGACCAAACGACTTCATAACCGCTATACCTTGTATATATTCAAGAATATACGAATCCGTTTTATCAACGGTGACTAGTCGCTGTGATCCGAGTTTAATTGTTGTTAGTCGTGCCCATAAAAAAAATGGTACGGCAACTGCCAATATTCCCAGTGAAAACAAGAATAAGTAAAAATCTAACCATGCCATCACAGCTAAAAGAAGACAGACAGCAAAAATATCGCGCATCCAACGAATAAAAATGTGGGACAACAGAAAGTCCAACAAGTTAGTATCTTGAAGAATTGCATTGGTGAGATTCCCCAAGTTCTTTTTAAGGAAAAAACCAAATGCCAGTTTTTTTAAATGCGTTGCTAATCTTACACGGATACTTGATGTTGTTTTGTATGCCTCAATCATTACTTTTTTATATGAAACACATGTCAGCATCATCCGTATGAAAGTTAACAGCACTGTTGCAATTCCTGCCATAAAGACCTTATCTGCGTTCATTGTGCCGTTCAGCAGTCCATTTGCAACAAAATAAAAAAGCAAGATTGAAGCCGTGTACAAAATAACTTCACCCAAAATGTACATGACTCCCAAGTACATATCATCAAGACTTCGTTCTGAAATTTTTCTTACTTTAAGCAGCATAGTACTAACTCCCGACTTCCAGTGACCAATTACCCGCCCGTGTTGCTACTCCCCACATGCGCCGATATAATTCGTTTTCTTCAACCAGCACATCATGGTGTCCATTGGCAACAATATGTCCCTGATTAAAAAGAAAAATCGTGTCAGCATTTACTGCTGTCGCAATACGATGTGTAATAAAAATTACGACTTGATTCGTGCACTCACGCTTTATTGCCTCAAAAATTCTTCGTTCTATCGCTGAGTCTACCTGTGATGTCGGTTCATCCAGCAGCAGAACAGGCGCGTTTTTTACCAGCGCTCTAGCAAGGGAGATTCGTTGTTTTTCACCACCGCTAAGTCTGGTTCCATGTGCACCGATAATTGTTTCGTATCCGAGGGGCAGACTTTCGACAAAACCATGTGCTTCAGCAATCGTAGCGGCTCTAACAATTTCTTCATCATTGATGCCCTCCTGCCCCATACAGATATTATCTTTAATAGTGCCATCAAGAATAAAGGGGTCTTGAGAAGCGAACGCAACAGAATTAAGCAAAAAGTCTATGGAGTACTCTCTGTTATCTTGTCCGCCAATACAGATACGTCCGCTACTTGCGTCCCAGAATCGTAAAAGAAGACGGGCTGCGGTTGTTTTGCCTGATCCGGATTCCCCGATGAATGCGTACAGCCCGTTCTCTTTCAAATTCAAATTGACATTATGTAGCACTGTCGTTTCACCATACCCAAACGATACATCTTCATACTGAATGGCAAAATTTTTGGCGTGGGTGAGAGGATGCGCAACTTCAGGGACAGGCTGCTTTTGCATAATTTGTTCTACGCGGCTCGCCCCTTCCATCAACGAACACAATATATTGCTTGAGGTGTATATCTGATTAATTGGCTTCACCATTACTGCTCCTAAAATGAAGCATAACAAATAGGTAGCACCACTAATCGGAGAACCAGCATACATAAAAAAGGCTATGACAAATAAAAGTAGAGGAAGGATTAAATCGAGACTAGATTTGAATAACACGAAGAAGGGTGAACTTTTTTTGATCCATTGCGAAGTAAGAGAGATCTGCTTCTGAATAGAATTATGAAATTTAGTGAAAGATTCTACTGTTACGTTGAATATTTTAATTATCGGAATCGCTCTTAGATATTCTACCGTCGCAGAATTCATGACTTCCGCATTATCAAAATATTCTTTTACATTATCTTTTCGCAACTGATTCAATCTGTTTAATGCCAGTAGCATGCACGCAACTGGAATAACCAAAACAGTTGGAAGCGCTGTATGCTGTGTAAAAATAATACCGACAATCACAATGGTCATTGTGAGAGAAAGGAACGTGTCAGGTATATGGTGGGCAATGTAAATTTCTAAACTTTCGACATCTTCGCTAATGATTTTTCGTAACAATCCAGAAGAATTTTTATCAAAAACACCAAGAGGTAGTTTTCCTACGTGTGCGAAAAGATCTTTTCTGAGATTACACTGAATATCAAACGCTGCCCGGTGCGAACACATATTAGCCGAGAACACAAAAATATATCGCAAAAGAATAGCACCAGCAGTTCCCATTACGACTGATGTTACCAGTTCCTCTGTAACGGCACTGGAAAACATCGCCTGTACCATTTCATGAAAAAACAGAAACGGTAGCATCGAAACACAACCGCCTCCAATCGCGAACAAAATAGAAAGTACTACAAAAACGCGATTACCTTTTGATACAGAAATAAGCCATTGAATAGCTTTTACATTATCTTTAAACATTCCAGCCTCGAATCTACTGTTAAATTTATTTTTATTTTCTCATAAAACAACAGAGATAGAGCACAGTATGGTATATACAGAGCACATACCATACTGTGCAGAGTCTACGAGCAACTTCTCCCTAATTTTTCTACAACCCGAACCTTTAGAAACTATAGGTCAAAGATGCGCCCGCCATAAATGTTCGACCCGGCTGAATGCCGACAACATCGCCAGAACTGTAAACCAGTTCATCACTAAAGTTATCTACTTCAATAAACGGCTCTATTTTTAAATCTTTATAGAAGTATTCATAAGAGAGCTTGCCGTTCCAAACAACTTTGCCCTGTGTCGGATGCTTAGTTCCATTACTCATCTTGTAGGTAATGTAATAAGAGCCGTCGATTGCCAGAGTGAAGCCATATAAATCACTCAGCACACCGCCAAATCCTAACTTTGAATCCGGAACTTGTGGAGCATACAAGCGTTCGCCAGTCTGTTCATTTGTACGCTTCATATTCAGGTAGTTCACATTAAGTGTAAGATGATCTACCGGATACACGTTCACCTGCATTTCAAAGCCTTCAGTCTTTGCCTTGTCAACGTTACGAAGTTTCATATTGTCAACAGCAATCAGGTCATCATAATCAATACTGAAGTAGCTTGCTTCAACATCAGCCCAATGGGAGAATTGTTGTTTAATACCAACTTCCCAGCCATGGGATTTTTCACTTTTAAGATTTGGGTTACCAAAAAATGGCAGGTACAGATACAATGCTGACGGAACCTTAAAAGCCTCGCTGTAGGAAGCCCATAATGTTGTCCAGTCATACTCTGTGTTGGCAAATGGATAGATGGAGGCACCAACGTTTACGCTGGTGTTATCGATAGAGTTTTCATCGATGTGGTATGAGTCATATCGTACACCACCGATAAGTAAGAGATGAGATATCGGCTTGGATTCAAGCTGCCCGACAAGGCTATTCTGATTGTAGCTTGAGGAAATATCGTATGGCATTCCACCAACGGAATCAGCCGTAACATAATCATTTTTATAGAAATAGTTCACATGTGCAGTAAGCTTATCATCAGGAATAATATCTATCTGTGATCTGATATCCCCGACAAAACTCTTTTCATCCATATCCACGGTGTTCTGTTTGCTTTGGAAGGAAGGCACGTCGTAAATTGGATTCCCGAATACATAATCCAGCGCGTTATCTATGTACCCAAGTGTCGCTTTAACGGTGCATCGTTCAAATTCACCTTTATAGCGTCCAAACAAACCAGTAGTCTGGGGTTTGTTTTGCCAGATCTTGCGAGGGTCCATGCCATACAGGCTACCTGAGTAGTAATAGTCCTGACCGCCAGTTTGATACTGCCCATCATTATAAAACATCTCAAAATACAAATCCTGTTTAGAAGAGGCGAGGTAATCCAATCTGCCGTAAAAGTTTCTAAAGCGGGAATCTGTGTATGGAATTCTTCCTTTAGGAGTATCATAGTTACCACTATAATTCTGCTCGTAGTTAGCAAACCAGGCAACTTTGTCTTGTCCACCACTCACTGTAAAAGAGCCGTCAGCAGTGGAATTAGTCCCACCATATAATTTAGTTTTTACATATGGATCAGAAGGGTCACCTTGTTTCATAACGACGTTGATTACCCCTGTCATGGAGCCTGAACCTTGCGTCGAAGCCTGAGCACCCTTCAAAATTTCCAAGCGTTCTACAGAGCCGGTACCTGCTGTTAAGATGTTGAAAGGAGAACCTGTAACAACTGGATTGATTGTAATCCCCTCTAACAACACAGTAGGTCTAGCCCCACGAATATTAAGTGAAGGCCAGCCCATGCCAGAACCTTGGTCAGCCTGAACACCTACAACATTTGATACTGCATCATAAAAGTTATCTGCTTTAGGTTTGATTTCCAAATCGCGGCTGGTAATTACGTCAATTGCCGCTGGAAATCTTGTGTATTCAGTGTCACTTCGAGTAACCGAGACAACATACCTGTCCAGTGTAACTTCTTCTTTTGCGTTCTCTTCTTCTGCCTCAGGGTCTTTTGTTGATTCATCCTGCTGAGCAATTGATGTATCCCCTTCTCCCGAAGCAGGTGTAGCATTGTTCTGTGCATAGACATTGCTGCTACACACACACAAGAACACCACTAAAAAAACAACCAACTTTTTCATATAATCTCCCTTAACTACCTCTTTCACGCACAGAAAAGTACGAAAGCAGCAGCAACGATCTTTGACATGCACAGCATAGAGGCTGTTGCACACCAAATTCCGCACATTTCTTACTGTACGTGATGCTTATTTATAATGAAGGGAGATAGTAGAAACTAACTGCTCAAGGATAAAAGCTAGCGAAATATGGAGCGTGTAACTTTACTCCGCAAAAATGCCTGTTAAAACGTATCAACACTCACCATGTATTCCTGCGGAGTAACACCATATTTCTCTCTAAATATTTTTGAAAAATGGCTTAGACTTGAATACCCCACAGAAAAAGCTGCTTCGGAAACATTCGCTTTTTTTTCACACAAAAGGCACCTAGCTTCTTCCAACCTATGATCAGCAATATATCTGTATGGCGTCACCCCATGTACCTGTTTGAAGCCATTTTTCAGTTTACACTCATTAACTCCAGTAATCCCCGCAAGCTCAGTTATTGAGGGAGGAGACTCCAAATTATCATCCAGAATATTTTTCACTTCCCACATCTTTCCGTAATCTGCTGCCGTAAGTGCCCCACGCATGTTCATGACTGGCTTTTTTGCAACCTGTCTTAAATGGGTAGCAAGCTCCATGGCTTTCCCCTCCAGAAACATTCCCTTTGCTTTTCCTAAAAAAGGACAACGAACTAATTGCGACAGGGCAAGCTTCATATCCGCCGTGATAGGGCTGAATAAAGAGTAGACGAGCGTTTGCTCCTCGTGCATCTGCTCACGTATAGATGAAAGAGAGGTATCAAAAAAACGCTCGAATAAATCTTCCGACAACATAAAGGCTATGCAGAAAATCGGACTTTTGGGGCAAAAAGCCACATGTCCTGAACAAGCTGAATAGTAAGCAATATGAGCCTGCCCATGCTCTAAATTTTGCGCATGGCAACCTGATTCCCCATAAACCATCCCCTTAATATTCCCTCCAAGATTGAAACAGACTTCTACTGTACGGTCTGTCTGCTCCGTGCCCTCATAATAGATTTCTGCTGCCCCCTCACCTCGTTGAATAACCATCTGCATATCGTTTTCTATAACTTGCCTCTTGGACAAAACAGTTGAAGGGCAGTCATATTCTTCGAGTAAATTAGGCATTTGGATAACCTCTTATTGATCGCTTTCAGTCTCTTCAGCCTCATCGTTTCACCAAACTACAATCCTCTTCTGACTATTGATAGTGAATTTCATTGTCAATACATGCGTAACATAACAACTCTAAATCTTACATTTTATAATTTGACAATCTAACATGTTTCTCAAGCAACCGCATCGAACTTCCACACGATTGTCCGAATTATATAGAAAAAATGGACGTGACTTAAAGTGACGTGCGGTTAGCGAACTTAGCTAACTAACGATGCTACCAAACGGCCTGACCACAGCAATGCTTTCGGCTAGTAGCCAAATATTGTAGCGATAGTGAAAAGCATAAAGCAAACGCTAACGAAAAAGATGCAGGGGAAGAAAGGAATTAGGACAACAAAAAAAGCTCTTACACTTTCGTGTAAGAGCTTAACTTGCTTTGGCGTCCCCAAGGGGATTTGAACCCCTGTCGCCTGCGTGAAAGGCAGGTGTCCTGGGCCAGGCTAGACGATGGGGACGCGTCGAAATATGTATTTCTAA
>NZ_JAOARI010000015.1 GCF_025210605.1 Halodesulfovibrio sp.
AGGCACGCCGCCAGCGTTCAATCTGAGCCAGAATCAAACTCTCCAGTTTAATAATTCTGTATTGTGACATCCACTGCATAACAGCGGATGACGCTAGCTGATCTCTAAATCAATCCGATTCGCTATTTAATTGTCAAAGAGCTTTTTAAAGCTCCGTTCGGCTTTTCGCCTCACGTCGAGATGGCGTTTATGCCACCCTGCCACTAAGCTGTCAACAACTTTCTGAAATTTATTTTCGTACTGCTGTGAAACAACTCTTGTTTCGTGGCGTGGGAGAGTTACTATACATTCAGCCTCCCACTGTCAAACTCTTTTTTAAAAAAGTTTGCAAAAATTTCATCTGAAACAATAAGTGCTGCACGAATCGGCAGCGTGAAAAATTTTCTACGCAAATGCTCTCTGCCAGTCAACTCAATTTGGTTCATCGCGTGAAGGTTATACCCAAGCTCACACGCCATCTTTTTATATGCAATAAATTCAATAAAATACGAAATCGTGTATATATTTTTTACAGTTAGTTTTATTGTCAAACTTTCTTGCAATTGCTACCTGATTTAGTAACAACCAACTTACTAACATTATATAGGACGGATGTTTTTTATGACAAAGCGCGAAGCTGAACGTCTGAAGCAAGATTTTGAAAATGGGGTCTATGTTAAAAAAAGCACGACAATTATGTGTGTTGTCCTTGCCCTGTGCCTTGGCATCTTCCTCGGCAACCTGCTCACAGTCATTTTTTCTGCCCAGCCTTCTGCACAACCGACTGCGGCAGTCCAGCAAACAGAACCAGCACAACCACAAATTACACAGGCGCAAGCTTCTAGAATTCTTGAGCTTGAACGTCAGACACGCAACAATCCTGACAATATACAAGCATGGCAACAGCTAGGAAATGCCTACTATGATACCAATCGTCCTGAAAATGCTATTGTCGCATATAATAAAAGCCTTGCGCTGGACGCTTCAAATGCAAATGTATGGACGGATTTAGGCACTATGTACCGCCGCGCAGGACAATATCAAAAAGCCATTGAAAGCTACAACAGTGCACTAAAAATCAACCCGACGCATAAAAATGCCCTGTTCAATAAAGGAATTGTATATCTTCATGATTTAAACGACAAAGCAAAAGGGATTGCAACATGGGAAGAATTACTTAAAACCAACCCTTCTGCACGTACTCCACAAGGACAACCACTAAAGGAATTTATCGAAGCGCATCGTAATTAAAATAAAGTTACACCGTAAAACGCCGCAGCATTTGCTTGCGGCGTTTTTCTTTTGAATTATGGACATTTAATTATCATCGTTCTATGATTCTGCTGATTAAAAATTCAGTTATCTATAACGGTGAATCATATGCTACCTGCCTTCAAACGATTTTCCAAAGCAACTATCTGCTTTACTTCATATTGTGTTTTACTTGCGCTTTGTCTGTCACCGCTCAGCAATGTTTTAAATGCTGGAAGCCGCGTTCCAGTCGCATACGATGTCTTTTTTGAAAATACTCCAAAGTCAAACATCGTTGACATAGCAGCTCCACAGTTTAGAGAAGTTTTTACTCCACTCGACAAGACACCAATCCCACATTCAGTAAAGCGGACGTGGATTCGTATTTTAATTCCTATCGAACAACTTGAACGTTGGCGAATGAACGACTTCTTTCCTTTCCTCCAATTTGGGGGAAAAGTACGCCGCCCTACTACGCTATTCTACAAACCAGCAACTAACCCACAACGCTGGAAGTCATCTGTTATCTCGAGATGTCATATCCCGCTACCTGAGACTGTTCGATCAGGTCTTGCGGAGTATTACCTCCGCATAGACGGCAAACCCGGTATGTGGTTCCGCCCACAAATATCACTTAAAGATACCGCGATGCCCCTCTTCGTCACTTCGCTATTCTTCTGGCTGTTTATCGGGCTGACACTTGGAATTGCTGGATTGAATTTCTTTCTAGCTGTTTTCACTAAAACTGAAAGCTGTTTCTGGCTTTGCGCCTACACCCTTCTTACAACAGCATATTATACGTATGGCTTTCTCCCTTCTGCTACGGTTGGACTAGAATTTTCCACAGCTTGGACAATTCTTCTCCCTGGATTAGCACTTATTATCTTGCCACACATAGGTCGCAATCTGTTTCATGATGCAAAGTGCCCCCAATCTATTGACCGTCAACTTTGGAGTATCTCATTTCTTGGTGTTCTACTGGCAATAACCCCATTAATCCCCGGGCTGTCAGCTGCCTTATATTATCTTCCAGTATGGCCTGCTTTTGCCGCACTTGGCGCAATTCCCGGCTATGCAGCTATTAAACACAAGCTACCCGGCGGAAAACGCTTCACAGCTGGCTGCCTATTAACAGCTCTCGGTAGCTTCATTGCCTTGCTCCCTGCATACTCTTCGGATGCCACTGGCATATTACAGATTATGCCTTTTGCAGGAGTTGCAATGGGAATGATGATCTTTACACCAATTGCTCTGAAAGGTTCTATTGCCCATCGCTCAGTAGCGACGGACATACCCACAAGAGACATCACGAACGCTACACAAAAAATCATCAAAAGAATCAGTCACGATTTGCAATCCCCACTGACTACTATTGCACGCATGAATGAAAAACTAAGTGACCTTGCGTTACCTGATGAAGGGAAAGAAGCGCTACACACAATTGAATCAGCGACGCATGTTTTGCAATTACAGCTAAAAGATCTTCTTGATCTTAACCGCGCTGATAACAATCGCCTGACACTAACGAAACGTAAATTTTATCTCCAACTTCTTTTGAACGATACACACAACATACTGTTGCCGCATATAGAAGAGAAAGGGTTGACGCTTGCATGGAAAGTTGCACCCGAAACTCCTGTCCAGTTCATCGGTGACAGAAACCGACTTATGCAAATTCTACTCAATGTCATTGGAAATGCCATCCGGTTCAGTAACTCCGGCGACATTGTGGTTTCAGTATCTCAGATGCAGCACACAGAAAAAACAAGCCAACTGCTTGTTACAGTAAAAGATCAAGGGCGGGGTATTCCGCTTCAGAATAAATACGACATACTTGGGCGTTTTTGTCAGGAGCCGGAGCAAAATACCGGAAAATATTGTGGCTCAGGATTAGGGCTAAGTGTTGCCAGCGAGTTAGTACATCTCATGGGCGGTTTCCTCTGTATTGAATCCGAACCCAACATTGGAACTTCTATTTCCTTCACCCTTCGGCTGGAAGAATATTCTCGACCAGAACAGCTTGCTACCGAACAAGAAGGGCATACAACTTCACAACCGGAACACAGTGATGCGAAAGCAGAAACTATTCCGCAACTGCTTGTTCTTGATTCACGCACAGAACAGCAAGATTCAATTGCGGCACTGCTTGATTCTGATCTGTTTCAATTGCATGAAGGTAATTCTGCTGAACACGTGCTTTCGACATACAAGTCACTAAAACCAGATGCCGTTATTGTTGCCACAGAGCTCAATGAAGATGCTATCGACATTCTAGCGCAACTTTCTACCTTTACAGAGAAAAAAAAGCAGAGCTTAGCGCCGACCATCGCGATAGCGAATAGCCCTGTCAGTGCCGAATTACTTTGCAGCGCTGGATACACAGAAGCCTTTTCCGCACCAGCAACGACAGAAGAACTCCTGTCAGCCTTAGAGAATCTAGGTCTCTACACACCACCTTCTCAAAAGAAAACGCCAGAGCCTTCTCCTTCGGAAGCAAATGTACTTACGCCTAGTGAAAAGAATGATGACCCCACAGATTCTCTCAACATGAATAAAGAGACTGAAGCAAACGAATCAATTTCATCTGAGCTAGAGCAAGAAAAAGATCATACAGTTGAAGAAGAAGCAGTAGCGCAAGCAGAGGCACTCGACGAACCTACCGAGTCTGCCGAAGCCTCTGAAAAAGAAGAGCCTGAACATTTAGAAGAAGCTGAGGAGGTTGCAGACGCTACTATCGTTGAAGAGACAACGCACCCCGTGCTTCAAACTTCTCCAGACGAAATCACAGATGACGAAGGTGGTGAGACTGATGCTTCTTCAGAGCCACTCCAAGAAAGTCCTACCCATGATAATGCGGCAACGGATCTTGTTGAAGAAAAAGTAGACGAGAAACAAGTGCAAGCGGCAAAGCTTCGTGTCACCTCTGACAACCAATCTGCCCTTGATAGCATCACTGAAGATCATGAAAAGGGATTATCTAACGAAGATCTGTTGCTAACAGAACTTTCAAACGACATAACCGCCCTACAAGAAAAGTTGGAGTCTCCAGCAACAACCGCAAATGAGAATATTCAGCCACAAATTCCGCAGATTGCATCTGAATTAAACGAAATTTTTGATGAGATACATCAACATCTCGAACAAGGAAGTACTGCCGGAGTGTTAGCTACTACAAAAAAAATGCAACATCAGGCTCAACAATATGCATTACGTGAAGTAGTTAAAGTTGCGAGCTGTGTAGAGCGGGCAGCCAAAGCAGAAAATCATGAAGCAATCAGCACACTTATGCCAGAACTCAAGACGACAGTCATGGCAACGGGAAGGGTGCTTGAAGACGTATATAAACACAGTTCACCCGTATTGAATAATGAGTAAAAAACATTATGTTTCAGTGAGTTATTCTAATTATAATCAAAAGTATAAAACTCGCTCTATAGTGTAGAATTATCATTCAAGCCGTTGACAGCCTCACAGTATCGCGTTATCCCCTCTCACCTGTGCGAGTACCCACTGGCGCAACTGATTTGAATACTGACAAATAAAGGGCTGAGGCTACAATGAAACGCGATATTATTCTTGATACTGCTGCACGTCTTTTTGCAGAACGTGGATTTAGCAACACACCTACCAGTCTTCTCGCCAAAGAAGCTGGTGTTGCAGAAGGTACAATCTTCCGTCACTTCCGTACAAAAGATGATATTTTTCTCACACTTATTACAAACGTAAAAAACCAGCTTATTGATGATATTGAAAAATATCTCGAAGTACGCGAGCCGGAAAATGCGCTTGAAAAAGTTGAATCTGTAATTAAATCTTTTTACGTCTTCGTTAAAAAGAACCACATGGAATTCTCCCTGATTTTCCGCGATGCACCAACTCGCTACTGCGGCAACAGTGAAGATTTCTTTATGCAGATTAAAGAAATTTATGCATATGTTACTGGCTACCTGTGTGATTCTATCGAAGAAGGTAAGCTAGACGGTTCCATCCTTGCGGATATTGATGCTCAGGAAACAGCAGATATGCTTATGGCGACCATGGTAGGTCTTGTTCGCGGTATGCATTTCGGCTTTATTGAGCCATCAGACAACATGCTCAAAACTGTTTTGCGGAATTTTAAAAAAGTTCTCTGCTAAGCAACACCACCTGCTTGCAGCAACGCTGCACTTCCGCACGAATATTTCTGTTGCAAGACACACAAAAAAAGCCGCATATGCGGCTTTTTTTGTACTATCCATTAAAGATACACAGAGTAATACGTATTCATCCGTAACAACTGCCCACGCAATGCAGCGCAGGCTCCAACTTCATCTAGCGCCTCTACACAACAAAGAATCTTTCTATTGTGTTCATAAAGAGTTCTGCGGTTAAACGCCACGGACATATACAGGTCTCGACCCTCTTCAAACATAGAGACGAGCTGCGATTCCAACATGGAGAGCATACAGTTTGAAGCCTGTGCAAACAGCTCCTCATACAATTTTCGCAACACAAGTTTTGTTTCTATTTCCGAATGCAATACATCCTTCTGCTGAGAAACAAGTTCTCGCAAGCGCCCGATGCCATCGCGTGTTGCATTTCTAATGACAGATTCAAGCAAAGCAGTTTCAATCGCATACTGTACTTGAATTATATCCTGCAAACGGGTGCTAAACTCGTACTTGCTTTCGCTCCGACCACATGAACCGATACAATTCTGCTGAAGACATTTCACTTGCTGATACACGACATCTCCTATCCCCTAGAAAGAACAGGATAACAAAGAAAAGCGTAAGCTCCATTATATTATGTAGCTTTATTAAACAGTATCAACAATCTGTCAGTATATGCAGCAAGGTGAACAAAAGGCATCACCTACCACTGTGACTGCGGAATGCTTCTTACAAATTCAAAACTGTAATGAACAATGTTCAACATCAAAAAATATCTTTTTTCAACACATTTACGCTAATGAGTCATATTATTTTCGAAGCTTTGAATAATGTCATCGACGCTACAAGAGTTTTTTCGTGCTGCAATAACACTGTCAGCAATGTATCGTAAAAGTGTCATAGCCGACACTTTACCACTTACTCCGACACGTTCGTATGTTTTTTGCTTACGTTGAAAAAAAGACACATGTTTTTTATCTGAAAATCGTTCGCTATACAGTTCCCATAGGGATACCAAGCGCTCATTTTCAAATTGATTTTTTGGTGAGTATTCTCCAAGTAGTTCATATAAAAGTACAGCGTCATATGGAGCCAATGATGCAGAAGGAAAAACACAGTACGGGTGTGCAGCCCGTTCTTGTGCCACAGCGTCAGCAAAAATTTGTATAAAAAAAGCAGGTTCGGTACTCCACTGCTGCTGTCGAATTGTTTTTGAAAGTTCTCTGCGTTCTGCATCAGAAAACACCTTTGACTCACCCAAGGTGGCAACTGCCTGTACCCTGTCTCCTTGTGCCAAACTTTCGCAGAAAGAACGTGCTGTATTTTTGCGTTTTATTGCCGCAAGAACAGTTTGCAACTGCTCTACCTGCATCCACTCCACCTCTATACGTTCCTGTAAGAGGGCATAGCTTGCAGGTGAAATCTGCAATGTTTCAGGTGAGTTTTCTCTACAATGCTCACAAAGTTCCTTTGCCCTCTCTTCAGGGGCATCAGAAACGATCTGGTCTGAAAGGGCGTGATAGGCTCGGTCACATGCGCTGCGCTGGAGAATATCCAGCACGGTATTCATATCTGTCTTTACCAGCTTCTTTTGAAAATCAGGAAGCAAAGCTGCACCGGAAACCGGATTATACACAGCAAGTTCACAAAGAAAGCTACATGCCACAGCAGACACGCTCACCCTCTTCCGCCTGTCGATATTTCCCCCGCTTTCTCCCTGAACTTTCCAAACAAGAGCCTCTGTCTGTGTCACCTTTTGCTGTAGTTCGGTAAGGGAATCCAACAAGTCCTCACGAGAGGCGGCATCACTACTTGATTCACTGGCGGTTGCATACGCCTTTCCTAATGCAGCAGCATCGGCACATAAGCCTTGGAGACGCTGCTGACATAGCTGCTCCACCTGCTGCGAAAGCTGTTCTTTCTGTGCAAAGTAATCAGACTGGGAATGAAGCAAAACGGTTCCCGCCAATTGCGATGCAACCGCCCCCCTTGCATACTCACTTCCACCCGAAACGGTTTTACGCAAAATATCTGTGAAATCACAGCCTGCTTCATTCTTTCCTGCCCGCATCGCTTCTTCAGCACCAACAATCTGTTCAAGTGCTGCAAGAGCTTCAACAGAATCATGCGGCATCGCTTTTTTATTATTTAGCTGCATGTTGAGACACCTTACCAAAAAGTGAAAGCCCCTTTCGTGTTGTATTAATCATAAATAAAGGGTCGGTTAACGTCTCTCGCCATGAATCCTGCTCAACGTGCGCTGTCTGAACAACATTTCTGGCATCTGCTTTTGCTCCGGCAACATCATATTCCCATGCTTTAACATCACTTTGATGCCGCAGTGTGTTCATCTGGCGCTGTGCAATCCCCCTATTGTTAACCAACAAATCTATAGCACTACCAGACCCAAGGGAAACATTACCGGCTGCAAGAGTACTTTGCACCTGCCCCTCAGATTGCAGGTATCTATTGCGAGCTTCATTAATAGTGCGATTACCTTCTGCACGGGCATAGTTTGCCTTGGTTTTCGCCACATAAGAATCAACAGGGGCAGTGTTTACGCTAGTACTGCTCATTGTAACCTTTCGACTACTTTGATTACTGGAAACAGCCGTAGCTGCCACAGCCAAAAGAGCGCCAACCCCTACTACAGAACACATAGCTCTTCCTCCTTGTAAAATTCATAGAAAGGCATACCAAATGGACCATGGGGCACTGTCTCCTGCGCTATGCAAAACCCCATACGTTCCAGCCATCGGATAGATTTTGTATTTCGGGCATCAACCATATTGCGAAGCACAGGAAACAATTTTTGCATTTGCGGAATAATTTCCAGCGGACATTGAACAAAGGCTCTGGGAACAGCAGTAATGGCATCTGAACCAAGCATCCACGGTTGTCCCTCGCCTTCAATATATGGAGAGGGGGCAACGCCAAATACCGCCGCAACGGCGTCATCCACCTCAGCACACCATAACTTTGTTGAGTATAGTGCGCACGCAACCAACACTTCATCCGGATTATGTCCATGCGCTGCCCATACTTCATCATAGTCCGCCTTTCGCAAACGCCCTTGCAAAGAGACGGCATCTTCAACACTTGCTCTGCGGACAATCATCGATCACCAACCTCTAAATCCATCGAGTACGAAAGCAATGTTGCAGATAATGGTTCTTCCATTGTAAACTGCACGTTTGACTGCATTTCGTATCCACCATTAATCTCAACAACCTTTTCACCGCTAAACAAGGCTGGGGGATTATTCAATCCGACATCATCTCGCAAGGCTACTCGCTGATGCGCACTTCCCGCTGTCCCCACTTTTACTTCTGCACTTTCAAATACGTTTACGCACATCCTGCTCACGCGACGCATTTTCCCACGACTATCGCCTGTCGGGGTCACTACTTCAGGCTCTACAGGAACCAACTCCGAAGTATATTGCAGCCCAACATGAACCACGGCAGCAGGAGAGTTTAAAATAATCTTTCCACCAGTTACAACCTGCGGTGGATGAACAAAGCCATCAGCTAAAATTTGCACTGTTTTGCCTTCAAGATGCTCCAAACCGGTAAAAGTATCTTTTGCATCTCCGTGATAACTAAGTGCAGAATCCATAAAGACCTGATTGTTGATGTCACTCACAGCATAAGGGGCAAGCCGTTCAACATATCGTTTCGTCTGTCCACCAATCTGGCGTTTTACAACACACCACAGTTCATCACCGTCACTTCCCTGAACACAACATACGGATTCAAACAGCCCGTCAGACTCATGTCGATGCCAGCCAATAACATCATGCCCACGCTCATAGGTCACACCCACAAGTGAGCCATCTTCAAGCACACACCACACAATAGAATATGGTTCCTGCTGATACGCCCACGAGACAACAGGATTATCCTTAAGAAGGTGCTCGGAAAGAATTGAAAGTTCCGTTCCCATGTACCCGTCTTTTTGCAAAGAGTATTGCAGTTCGCGGATAACCTTTCCACCGTGTTGCAAAAACAAGATATTTTCTCCAACAACCAGAGGAGCAACAGGAGCAGCGCCAATAACACTCTGCCGCTCAAACTTTATTGAAGATGGAGTAATAACCTTGTTGTCGCTCCCACCAAGGCTCCATTCACTCCCTGCGGTTCCAACAATGAGCTTGCGCCCCGGTATCATCCATTCAATCTTGTTTACACGTTCTGCGGCAATAGTTGCTTCAATGCTGTCGTCATCGCGCAGCGGGTCTGAAATATTGAAGTTGTTATAACTCCCTGAACGGCTCATCCACACTGTTTGCGGTTGATTTTTACTGGCAGCAAAACACAAGCGCTGCTGATAAAACTGCACGACACTTGGATATTTTACTGCGCTATTGAACACATACCGATGTATGGGGAATCCTTCTGAAAAATCCGGTGTCGATCCTCTATCCACCCACCTTCTGCTGGATGCATGTCCAACAAATCCGTATTTGTCAGATTCATTCCAACATTTGTAAATGGCGAAAATTGCATTCTTATTTTCAGAGTTCCATGTAAGTGTGATGCTGGAGTCAACGGAAATTGTTTCCGGCCCCTGAACAGTCACCGCAACACAAGGCTCACTCTCTTCACGAGTAAATGGATCAATAGCAGTAACAACATACGAGTACTCTCTAACTGACTCTCCTTTTGCTTTAGCAATAAGAGACATAGGCGGCTGCATCCGACTTCCGAACATGACATCCTGAAGGTACCATTCCATGTGAGATTTTCGACTTATCTTAATGGGGGCACAGTATTCACAGGCAACAAAAAGAACATCCGCAGACTGACAGAACGAAAGAGAAGCCAGCATATCGCTTGACCAAGGCGTTCTTTTTTCAACCGCATGCCCTGTATAGTTTACTATCAGCCCGCCATCCTTCCAGATGCGGAAATATCTATGACCAAATTCAAGAACATATGTCTGGTCTGCATTGAAAGAAAACGGGATTAGCCGCACTTTTTTGTCGTGGTAATAGCATTCACCAGCATATTGAAATCCAGGGCGTCTTGCCACGGGACCATGAGGCAGTACCACCATATTCTTGAGCTTCTTACATCCGTTGGCATATCGAACCTGATCTGTCCGTGCGCCCATCAGCGGGGAAAGCTCTCCCCCGTTAAAATTATTTTGTGTTACGGTTACCGCACCCATGTACTCCTCCTGTTGCTCTACCGCTCCATATCCACCAGCTTAAAGAACTCGTGCTTTCAGCCAGCCATCAGATTCGTCAATCTGCTGCACCCCTTCCGCTCCATCAACAGCTGCTGCGCGGGCAAACGCTTCCTTGAATTTACTGTACATACTCTGTTCCAGTTTTGAGCTGTTCATAAGCGGAACAGCAAGCTCCGCAGCCAGCTTTCGTGCGAGCACTTCTATAAACATTGCTGGATATAAATTCGGATCAGTAATGCGTACGGTGATTATTGCTTTTGCAGGATGACTATCCGTATACAAAATACGCCCTTCTACCACTTCAAACGGTTTACTATCCTGCAACTGTCGAACACCTATGCAATCGGCGGGAAGCTGGTACGCGTGCGAAAAATCGAACGGCGGAGCTTCCGGCAAGCTTGGCAAGCGCACATAGCGAGTTGCAAAGCTCCAATGATGCGCTTCAAGAAGTTCATCGCACACTTGAGCGTAGAGCTGACTGCACAATTCTGCACCGCGTGTTTTTTCTTCCAACGACACAATGGGACTGCCGCCAACGTACTGCAACCCCTTGTTACAAATGGATACAGCTGACCTCATACTGACACTCCTGTTCTCTGTTCATACAACGTCCAGAGGACATACGCCCTCTGGACTGTATCGTTCGCGCAGGCTGCTACCGCCCTGTATTACTTATCGTGGCAGGAAGTCACAGAAGACATCCACTGTGCCGCTCACACCGCTTTTAGTAGTTACAATGCGGCAACGCACATGCTTAGGTGCATTGGAAGGAATCGGAAGCCGCGCCAATTCCTCTCCAGCCGCGAACTTAGTAGAACCGGAACCAGTAGTTACTGAATGATTCACCGGCATCAGCGTAAATGACGCATTGTCGTCACTGCCTTCAAGCTGAAGCGTAATAGTAGTCTGCGCAGGAAGTGTTACAGCATCTGCTGCTGCCATAATTACTTCCATTGCCCCCATAGCAGAGCCAGCTTTAATAGAACCACCGTTCCCCACGGCGTTGGTGTTGGAAGGAATAGCTTGTGCCTTTGCCAGATACTCGCCGTTGACTCGTAAGGTATGCTTGTACATTGATTATTACCTTTTCGGGTTACAAGGTTCGTGCTGCTTCAGTGCCGTCGAGGAAGTTGTAGGAACTTACAATTTCTACGCCGTTCCAATGGGTAATCTGACGATCAAGATCTCTGCCACCAGCAAGCACCTGAAGTGACTTGCCTTTATGTTCATTAAGCAAAGTCTGCGCTTTACCATGCATAAAGAGGTACGTAGTGCCGGAGGTTGCACGCACATCAGCAAGCAGGTCATCAATCATCATCGCTGTCGGTTTATTGGATTTGTTAATATTGACCAGTGCTGAAACAGAATGTTCTTTACCGATCTGCAAACCGAAGTACGCTTTAAGTCGACAGCCGTAGCAGAGCACACCTTCATGTTTGCCAGATGTAGCTTTGTAAAGCTGACCACCGTTGATAGGCTGAACATCAAGCAGCGTACCTTTTTTAAAGCTTTCACTGGAGTAAAGTCCCATTGTTTCGCCGGACACAAAACGCACCGCAACGATAGAGTAGCAATCATCGGTTGATGCACCGGCACTCATCAGTCGTTTATTGTCCGCAGCCCAGCGAAGGAAATTGTCATAAATAATACGACGTTCCGCAGCCATGCCGGATTTACGAATAATCTTCGGCAACTTACGGGCAAAATATGCTTCTTTGTTGCCGAACATACGTGCTGTATCTTCAGGGCACTCAATTTCACCACCAAGGATGGATAAATCGACCTTTTTAAGGTCACTGGTCACATCCACACTTGGAAGCGGAGCATTCATTTCTACCCAGCCAGCCCCTTCAATATCGGTCACATCTTCATACATGTTCCACAAACCATGAGAGGCTTCTTCAAACGGAATGACACCAAGAATTGGTGCTTCTTCTGTTAGGCTGTCTACCTGCTGCGGCTGTTTCGCACTGTGAACTGTTGCAAGCTCTTTTAGTGTTGCACCCATAATTCTCCCTCCTAGCGGGTTTTAAATACTTCGTTACGCAAAAAATCTTCAGTAGACATGGAACGGTTAGCTACACCGCCACCCGCATGAGGAATAAAGTTTTCTTCCTGCAACAAATCACCCACGCACGCCATCATTTCAGCAAAGACGTGGTTGTTGCCCAAACCTGCTTCAATAAGCGGCTGAAGCCGACCACCAAGCTGCGAATCCAACGCACGCACAGCGCTGTTTGCTACAGAAAGACGCTGTTCAAACTGTCCCTTCCATGCACCGTTTTGCAAAATGTGCATGGAAAGATCACGCTCCGCATCCAACTGACGTGCTTGTTCTTTCAAATAGAAATCAACAGCCTGCTGTGCCTGTTCGTTGCTCAACCCACAATCTGCACAAAATGTTTGATAGTTATCCAGCAACTCCTGACTTACAGGAACATCGTCCGGGAATTTTACTGCAAACGCAGGACTCTGCCCCGCATCAGCACCCATTCCGGTACCTATTCCCCCCTGTACCATTTCAGGATTCGCTGAATATCCACCATGGTGAGCACCACTCAATGGAGCTTCAGTACCTCCATCCAGTACGGTATGCCCTGGGCTCTGCTCACCAAATCCATGTGCAGCCCCATGTGCAGACATCCCATCCTGCATATTGGAACCACCATGTTGCCCACCGCCCATTGTTACTTCCGGTGCGGTTCCGTTTTTATCCATCACGGTATGCATCTCTCTCCTCCGCTTCGACTCATAGTCGTACCGTTGTTTACCAAGATTGCGGCGTTAGATTTCATTCGCCTTTGTCCCTGCCCACTCCTGCGAAAACTGAAGCTGTAAGCGCACATGGCTTACGGGGTCTGCCAACGCAATATCTGCCATGCGATCACGCGAGTATTCCAACAAGGCTACCCGCTCACGCATTGTTTCATCCCGCGCAAGCCGATTATTCACACATGCTTCATCAAGCCACATTCGCAACACCCGTACACCAGCACCTGATTCCATCCGCAACACATCGCGCAAGTCCTGAAGATACGAAATCATCCTTGTTTCCGCGTCTGCATCACGAGCTTGCCCACTGCCGTATTCTTCTGTGAGCATCCGCGAAAGCTCACTTTCGCTCAGCTCGCAAAGAGCCTGCAATTCTCTATCTGTTTGCATTGCCACCTAATCCTGCTATCGCCCAGCCAGTTGCATTGCTTCCTGAACAAGCTTTTGAGATTCTGCTCCAGCGTCACTTCCAGCGGATGCTACAAGCGCTTCAAGAATCTCTGGTGAATCTTTTGTGGCATCAACAACTGATGAAACGGCACTTGCCAGCTTTCCAATATGCTCCGGCATCTGCATTGTTTCTGCCTGCTCCTTGGCAGCATTGCGCAGGGTAGCCACCTCCTCGTCAGAACGAAGGATTCTGGCTGGCACACCCGCTGTTGAAGCAAGCTCATCAACGCATTGATCAAAATCAAGCTTATCCAAAACAGAAGGGGCTACTGTTGCCATTCTTCCAACCTGCTCTGTCAGCTGGCGAATGGCATTTGAACTGGCAAGTTTTTGCGCCTGTGCAAGAACTGAAACATATTCAACCTGCAACCCTCTTCCTTCCAACTCCGGTGGAGCTACTGGCAAGCGACCAGAGCGTTGCAGCACCCCAAGCATGCGAGCCAATAAGGGATCAAGAATTTCAGTCTGATGCCTTTCAATGACAGGACCAAGCATGACCATTTTTTCCTGACTGCGCTCAAGCACCTCTGTTGCGGTAATGTTGCTGCGCCCTTCACCCGTGAACATTAAGAATAGATCGTTAAAGAACCCTTCACGAATGCCTCGGCGCACATCATCAATTTTATATGAAACAGCCTGAATATCGGGATTAATCTGATACAACGGTGAAACAGCATCCTGCTGCGTACTGTTCACAAAGTTCTGCGCACCGGGAATAAGATTAAGACGCTGCTTGTATCCTGCCGGAACCCGCATAGGCGGATTAACCACTTTATGCACCGCAAGCAGCTGACTTTTCGCCATTTCCTGCAACATTTTCACATCGGGCATTACATCCATTGCCGGAGAATACCCGTATGTATCCATACCGGTGACATCCCATCGTCCACACAGATGCGGGAACTCCATAAAACCACTTTCATTCAAGACGGTAGTTGCATCTGTTCCCATTTCAAAAACGATGGACGCCCACGGCATGTTTTTACTTCCCGCAAGCTGAGGCTGCCCGTTGCCTTTACCGGCAAAGTTTTTTCCTTCGCGTGGACATATTAAATGACCGACTTCAATCATGCTGTATGGATCACGAGCAAGCATCCTTTTAGCGGTCGCTGACAATGCATCTTCACCAAACTGTGTTGCCAGCTGGCGTGCAGTCATTTTTGTACGGCGCAGTACTGTATCAATTTTTCCGTATCTGTCGGATGCCCATGCAAACTCACCACATGTCAGACACGAAAAGCTGAACAGCTTTTGGTCATCTGAAGCCATGTACATATCTGCTGAACCGAACGCTGCCAGTTCCGAGTACATACTGTGTGCTGCCTGATAAAAACCGGCATGTGCGAGTTCATTATAAATCAGGTTCTCTACCTTATCGAGCCACAGCCGGACTTGTGAGAACTCCATCAAGTCTTTTTCCATAAGCCGCAGTCTGAACCATGGCTGCGCCGGAGAGGTCAGCCCGCTTTGCATTCCTGCCGCAAGAATACGGATAGCTCGCGAGGCGGTTCCATCAATAATTTTAGTACTGAACCGTGTACTTCCGCCCGAACCGGAAAAAGAAAAAACACCTTTATGCGGAACTACATACTGAGAAACATCACGCCATGCGGGTTCCCAGTCCTGTCGCTGCGCTTCAAGAAACGCAGACGTGTTACGAACGGTTTTTAATAATGATTGCGACATAGTCGTTCCTTCTACCTGTGCGCCTGTCTATTCCCGTGATTAGCACCGGACAGGGTTGCATTATCTTAGCTTCCAAGCAGGGTATTTTTCTTCACACGGGCTTCCGACTCATCCCCCTGACTACTTGTCAAAATAGTTGCGCGTCTGGTGTCTCTGCTTCGCTGACTGTTTACGACGCTGGAGTACAAATCTGCCTTTTTTACGCCATTCCCTTCCTGCACTGGCGGTGCTGGTGGCGGCACTGGAGCCGGTGGTGATACCGGAATAGAAATTTTCCCTTTTCCTCCGCCCATTGGTTACCTCCTTCCCTATATAAAATGCTGCCGGTCAGTTGGAGTGTGACCCTCAAAGGTCACCGTGCTTCGCCAAACCATGCCCAATATTTAAAACAACCTTCCGGCAGCAGATTTTCTGTTGCAACGCTGAACGAAACAAAAAAATCGCCCTGCGCTCAACACGCAAGGCGACTCTACTGCATCATTTTGTACTAATTGATGAAACGGGGCTATGAGAGGGGTGTGACTATGGTTACATCTACACGTTAGAACGGTAGACGCTATCTGGTCGTCTCCAAGCGTCGCAAAGCGTAAAAAAATGTAAACAACGCATGATGATTCCCGTTATAGTGCATTTTTCAATATTCAACACTCTACAATTTAACTCAAAAAAAAAGGGGTAGACAAGCTCTTTTTAAGCAAGTAGTCCACACCAAGCATTGGGAAATGAGAAAACACATATGAAAAGTTACTTTTTAAAAGAACAACACAAGGATTATTTGTTTTTTACCATTGCGTTACTACTAATCATCTCTACTTTTGCACCACTTACATTCGCACACGCTTCAGCGACAGTTAACGCAGCAATTGAAGAACGCTACAATCTTTCCAATCTCATCAGTGGTTGGAAACAAATCAATCCAAAGAGCACACCCTCCAAGGGGCATGCTCCGGAAAACACCAAGCTGAAAACCGTTACCATCAAGGTAAAGAAAGGAGATACCCTGTACAGGGTGCTTAGAAAAGCAGGTGTTTCGCTTCAGCAACAGCGTAAAATCGTTGCTATCACTTCCAAGCAGAAAGCTTTCCACTTCGATGTGGGGTTACAGTTAAAACTCACAATGAGAACTTCTCCTGAAACGAAGAAAAAGGAAGTAACGTTACTCAGCGTGCAGTTGGACAACAAAAAATGTTATGCCATCAGACTGCAATCGGACGGAAGCTTTAAAGCTGCAATTGAACGTACTCAGTACAAGGGGCAATTGCAGCACGCACGGGGAACCATCAAAAACACCTTTGTGCAAGATGCACAATATGCTGGACTCCCTGCTTCTCTCGCTGCAAAAGCACACAAGCTGCTTACACAGAGAAAGAAACTCACTAAAAAAGACTTAAAAAACTCTGACTTTGAAGTTATTTACGAAGTCTACCCCAAAGAATCCGGAATTCCTCCTCGTATACAATATGTACGATTAGACGGAGTATATTCAATGCAACTCTTCTTTTTTGAAGGGAAATCCGGTTCTTCCTACTACGATGCAGACGGGAATACCATCGTAAGTAAGGGCAAAATCAAACTTGTAGACAATGCCCGTCTCAGCTCCAAGTTTGGCTACCGTAATCATCCAGTCCTTAAACGCAGAATACTGCATAAAGGGATTGACTATGCCGCCCCAACAGGAACTCCTATCCATGCGGCAGCAGACGGTACAATTGAGTTTGTCGGGCGCAAAGGTGGATATGGTAAACACATCGCCATGCGTCACGATAAGTCAACCAAGACAACATACTCGCATCTACATAAGTACAAAAAAGGACTTAAATCCGGCGCTAAAGTAAAAGCTGGTGATGTGATCGGGTACGTTGGCTCAACCGGCCGTTCAACCGGCCCGCACTTACACTTTGAAGTGCACAAGAACGGGAAAGCCGTAGATCCGCTTAAAGCAGAACTGCCCCGCCCTTCCAAGCTTGAGGGTACAGAACTTGCTGAGTTCAAACTCTCTCAGGTGCGGATGTTTCTACAGGTTGCCAAGCAACGTCTTATGAAAAGCGCTCTGGCCTCTCTGAAGCCAGAAGCTATAGCGAAGGCAGCCTTATAATTTAGCACTTAGTTTGCTTACACTAAAGCCCTCACAAATTTTTCTGTGAGGGCTTTTTTTGATGCTCTAAGATTGATCTTCACTTTTCTACTCCCTCCCGCTCCACCTTCTTGCTGCCTCAGACTCCTTTTCAGCGCTAACACACAGCTACCCTATATAGCATCTAAGGCAGCAGAGTCGTAAAACAGCCATACATACATGAGGACATGTCTCCATGCATGCGTCAAATCAATTTACGTAGTACCGGCGCACAGCAAAGATTTTGTCTACAATCAGTACCTAGATCACTAGGCGCTACTTTCGTCTATTAAGTCCACCACCAGCAGCATTCGATCCCCCCCGCGAAAAGCCCTCTGCCTATGTAAAGCGCGTCTGCCCCTAGCGCGCAGATTCGACTTTGCCATAAAAAAAGACTCCACCTGCATACACAGATGGAGTCTTTCGACGTTAAGAGGATGTCTTACTTATCAGCATGACGCAAAGCTTCAGGTGCTACACCTTCTTTCATTGCGAAGTATTCGCGAGTTTCACGAACAATAACAGGACTGAGGAAGATAAGACCAATAAGGTTTGGAAGAGCCATCAGACCGTTAAAGATATCTGCCAGAGTCCAAACAAGACCAACTTTCTGTACGGAACCAAAGAGAATAGCTGCAATGTAGACAATGCGGTATGGTTTTACTGCACCTTCGCCAAGGAGGTATTCAATAGACTTCTCACCGTAGTAACACCAACCGAGGATGGTGGAGTACGCAAAGAGAATAAGACCAATGGTTACGATGTACTGTCCACCTTCGAAACCAAGGCGGAATGCTTCGGTAGTAAGGGATGAACTTGTAAGACCAGAATCCCAGTTAAACATAATGATAACAAGACCAGTCATTGTACAGATAACGATAGTATCAATGAAAGTCTGGGTCATAGAAACGAGAGCCTGATCTACAGGGTGTTTAGTCTGTGCTGCTGCAGCAGCAATCGGAGCAGAACCAAGACCGGATTCGTTAGAGAATACACCGCGAGCAACACCAAATCGGATTGCAGCTGCTACTGTTGCACCAGCAAAACCACCGGAAGCTGCAACAGGGTTAAATGCGTATTCAAAAACAAGCCCGAAAGCAGGGCCAATTTTTTCGACATTGGTGAGCAGAATAAATAATGCGCCACCAACATAGAAGACAATCATAATCGGGATAAGAATAGAAGTAACTTTACCAATAGACTTAATACCACCGAGAACTACGAGGGCAGAAAGAATTGCAAGTACAATTCCGACAATAAGTGGATCAATACCAAAAGTATCTTTAACAGCAAGTGCTACAGAGTTAGACTGTACCATGTTACCGATTCCGAATGCAGCAACAGCAGCGAAAAACGCGAATGCGGTGCCAAGACCTTTCCAGCCAAGACCACGGGCGATGTAATACATCGGACCACCACACATTTCACCGTTTTCATCTTTTACGCGGTATTTAACAGCAAGCACAGCTTCACCAAACTTAGTAGCCATACCTACAAGACCGGTAACCCACATCCAGAAAAGAGCACCAGGACCACCAACCGCAATCGCGGTAGCAACACCAGCAATGTTACCAGTACCAACAGTTGCAGAAAGAGCGGTCATAAGGGCTTCGAAGTTTGAAATGTCACCATCTTCGGCATCATCATCTTTGCGTTTAATAAGCGCAAGATACAAAGAATAGCCTAGTTTTCTAAACTGTAAGCCCTTCAGCATAATTGTAAGCAAGAGACCAGTACCAACCAACAGAGTCAGCATTACAGGGCCCCATACCCACCCGTCGATCATCTCCAGCCATGACATAAAGCTTTCCATCAGCATACTCCTGTTGCTTCTTTCACGCCTTAGCACTCAACATACCCGAGCGGCTTAAAACGTGCATTGGAAAAACAGACTACATCTGTTTCCCTCAGCTATGACGTAATCATTCCCAACAAATTCGGGAATATGGGTCTAGCCATCGGTCGAAAAACTGCAAGTCCCAGTACAGTCAACTCGACCAAGCAAAATACTAAAGCCCATTCGACTAAAACGAATCATTGGTCATGTTACGCTGTTTTACCATTTCGTCAACATGACCACTTTTAAGTTTTGCACACTGAATGTTCAAGCAAGAGCCCTTTTTTTGCATTTTTCTTATGTCATCAGAGATTCTTACAAACAAACTGTTCATACAAACAGTAAAATATCACATATAATCAAATGGTTATAACAAAATGAAGTTTTTCACAAGCTAGGGCGTTTTTTGTTTTTTACACGCTATTTCAGACAATTACACTCATCTCGATGAATAATGGAGAAAACTGCACTTTTGAGGCAGTTTTGATCTTTTTTTTGAAAAAAAACTGATGCAGGCATCTCTGCCACTAATCGAAACCCCAACTTTTCGATGAAGCGCAAAGCATGTCGATATACCTTCGGTGTCAGTCCGTAGAGCGCATCAAAGCAATACTCTCCTTGATGCTTTGTGAACAAAAGAAAGTTCAATAAAAACGAACCAATAAGTTCTTCTTTACCCCTAGAATTGTAAAACATTGTAAAATGAATCATCCCACATCGACCAAGAAAGTTATTTACCCACACTAACGCCAGCGGCTTTACCCCTTCGTATGCAACATAGACATAATTCGTATCATCTTGCATAAATTGAACAAATTTACTTTCATTTGTTATTTGACCATCGTAAAAAACTATATCTTTTTTCCCTTCAACGCAGAGTGTTTGCCAAATTGTTTGGAATTCTTGTTCGGTTACACAATCTGTATAATGAGGAATATGTGCCCTTATGTGAAAGCCATCTGGCAATTGCTCGTAACCATTATGCATATAAGTCATACTCCATATTTCCCAGATCAGTTTGTTCTACATTCATCATGAGTGGAGAAGGAAATTCTGCTCCAAGCAGCGGTTCTAAAACTCGTGCCATGCAATCGAGCATGTCATCATGAGTACTTACAGGAAAAGCCAGATATTCATCAGCGACAAATTCTTTGGTTAAATCACGCCATGCCCCTTCTTGGTCTCTAAACGGAGCACGTATAGGAAGATACATCCGACCCTGCTCAAAAAGTGGAACCAGTTTACCAATACGATCTTTTTTAGGTACAGCTCCCCCAAGCTCAATTACCTCAAAACGGTAATTTCGATTTTGCATCTCAAAGCGCAGATGTTCGATATCAGCCTGCATGCCGTACCGTTCGTACCCAACAGCCAACGGACGATATTGTCTGTGTAGAGAAAACAAACATGCAGCGCGTTCAGTAAGATTCATTCTGTCGCGCACCCCGCCAATCAAGTAGTAATTGCCGTCTTCTGCCAAGCCAATCACCAGCATCACAGTATAGTCACTGCCAGCCTTTTTTTCACCGGCAGGGTCAACAACTATGTACCTGTTCATGCATTCCCAATGCGCAGGCTCTGAAGGCTGCCAATACCGTAACCACTGCTCTTTAAAACCTTGCACACTGTCCGCCTTTGGATCTTGCAACATTTGGCAACCGAACACGTAAGGTCCCATCTGTCTGCGCTTTTTTGCTAACTCTTCAGGCGCAAGAAACATTGGTGCGCCATCAGCTTTTCCATTTTCTGTAGCTGCATATATTCGAGGAACAGCACCTTGCCGCTCCATAATTGTTTTGTATGTGTCATTGAAGTGATACCGGGTTCCGATGTAGCGCTGCGTACCACCATGCATGCCGAGGTTTAACGATAAAGCCCAACATTCTGTCACCTTGCTAATCATTTCAGGTGTCGAAACAGAATCTCGCGTAACCACATCATCATAAACAAGGATTTCAAAATGCTTACCAGTCGGCTGACCATCTACTAGCCCCCAAGCTTCTACTGTAGCTTCTTTCGGATTCTTCTTTCGTTTGACAACGATACCGTTATCTACTGACCAACGAGAAGACTCACGTTTGGGAGACTCCCACAATACTTCGGGATAGCATCGTTTTAGAACTTCATTCTGCTCAAGCTCATGCTTAATTTGTGCTAAAAAACCTTTGGCGATAGGACGAGTATGAGAAAAAATACCCACGGTTACTTCTGGATTCACCAAAATATTCTGAATAGTCAGCCCAAAGGTAATGATTGTCGATTTATAATGCTCCCTTGCCCATAAATCGAGTCGACCATCAGGGGACTGCTGCACTTCCTGACAGCGAGCAAAATGCCAATCGTGATCCATATCTTTACGCCCCATGATTCGGGTCAGTAAAAAAAACAGATCACGACGACCTAGTTCAGCCATCATACTGATTGCGGCACTTTCAGATTCTTTACGAGCAACTTTAAATAATTCTGCATAGTGGGCTGCTGCTTCATGCCGATTCGCAAACTTCATACTCTCTCCTTGCACATATCAATTGAGGGAGTTTACATGACGAGTCACAACACACCGCCAATACAGGCGTAAAAGAAGGATGTAAGGAGGGTCTTACATATTCTTGCCACATATGGGGGGGGGCGAAAAACGAGGTAGGTAAAATTGGTAGATTAGAATTAAGCAGCAAAGGAAAAAACTCTATAACTTCTCCACGCTGCACAAAAAAAGTGGCGAGCCAGAAACTACCAGCTCACCACTTTAATATTTAGTCGAGAAGTCGCCACGTCAAAACTTGCTGACATGGCTTTTTGTAACAAAATTATTTGTAAGAGGTTCGACTTGATCTGACATTTCCTCTTGAAAAATAAGAGGTTCTCCCTTTTGATGAATAATCAGAAGACCACCCAAAACGGGCACCATGCCCAAAGGAGAACCTCATGACAACTTACAATCAAAACGTCATAAAGCACAAGGTCGGACTTCTTAACTTAGCTGAAGAGTTGGGGAATATTTCAAAAGCGTGCAAGTTAATGGGCTACTCCCGAGACACCTTCTATCGGTATCAAGCGGCAAAGGAGGAAGGCGGTGTCGAAGCACTTCTTGATAAAAGCCGAAAAAAACCAAATTTAAAGAATCGGGTAGAGCGTGAAGTTGAAGATGCAGTAGTTGAATTTGCTACCTCTTATCCAGCTCATGGGCAAACAAGGACAAGTAACGAACTACGCAAGAAAGGAATCTTTGTTTCGCCTTCTGGTGTTAGATCAATCTGGCTCCGACACGACCTTCACAACTTTAAGCTGCGTCTCACTGCTCTTGAGAAGCTTTCTGCAGAAAAAGGTATCGTTCTGACAGAGGCACAAGTTCAAGCCTTGGAACGCAAGAAGGATGATGACAGTGCCCACGGTGAAATCGAAACGGCTCACCCTGGCTATCTAGGAAGCCAAGACACTTTTTACGTTGGCACCATTAAGGGTGTCGGGCGAATATACCAACAGACCTTCGTCGATACCTATTCAAAATGGGCTGCTGCGAAGCTCTATACTACCAAAACGCCTATTACAGCCGCCGACATGCTCAACGACAAAGTTCTTCCATTCTTTGAAGAGCAAGAAATGGGTATATTACGTATTCTAACTGATCGCGGGACAGAGTATTGCGGGAATCGAGAGCAACATGACTATCAGCTTTTCTTAGGTATCAGTAATATTGAACACACTAAAACAAAAGCAAGGCACCCGCAGACCAACGGAATTTGCGAGCGCTTCCATAAAACCGTTTTAAATGAATTCTATCAAGTTGCTTTCAGGCGAAAAGTATACTCAAGCCTCGATGACTTGCAAACAGATCTTGATCTGTGGCTACTTGAATATCATACCGAGAGAACGCATCAAGGCAAAATGTGTTGCAGTAGAACGCCATTTGAAACTATGATGGATGCAAAGCATCTTTGGACGCAACATGTCGTAAATCTCAATTAATCTGACAGGTGGTCGGTCAAAAGGGCTATGTGTCAGATCAAGTATGAACCACTACAAATTATTGCAATAGAAGGTCGTCTCTCTCAATATCTTACTAAGAAAATTGAGGTAACCACTTTGCTTCTGCACTCAGCATTGCATCGACCATTTCACTTATTTGATCGAGTGTGCAAATTGTCGCTGTTACTGGGTCTAACATGCAAGCATGTTTGACTGCATCTTTATCACCAGTAAGCGCGGCTTGTACGAGTAACTCCTGCACATTTGTATTTGTACGGCATAGCGCAGCGCACTGAGCAGGCAAAGCACCTACCTGCTGCGGAGAAAGCCCGTTCTCATCTACCCACACAGGCACTTCTACAGCACAATCAGCTGGCAGATTCTCTACAAGCAAACTATCTTCATGACGGTTAGGTACGTTACCATTAATGCGAATACGCTCACCAGAAACAACTGCATTCATTATTTTAGGAGCATTCAAGGCATTACGCTTTAGAGGAATCGACATACTTCCACTAAGTTGCTCTGCAATAATACGCGTACTGCGCTGTTTCACCTGTTCTTCCAGTTCCATTAGGTTCCACCGCTGTGGCAAAAAGCGATCAATCATTTCTGGTGTCTTACGGAAATACGGAACATAGTCTGTGCAATGCCAGTGGTTTTCAGTACACCAGTACCCAAAAGCTTTAAGCATTTCACAGCGGACACCGTCAGCGGCATATACTTTTGCGTTCTCAGGAAGTTGACGAATTGCGGGCTGCATATCTTCGCCTTTATAACGAGCTTCTAGAACCCAGCAAAGGTGATTAATGCCACCGAATGAAAATTCAAAGTCATCCGGAACAGATACAAACATCAACTGCTCCCATAATTCTGGAGTAGACGGATGTTCGACCCAGTCGCCAACACCCAAATACCCAGCAAGCTGAGAAACTGTATACGTTACGCCGTAGCACAAACCGACTGTGCGAATCTCTGAAACTTGCGATGCCGCCCACACGAGCGGTGCCAACGGGTTGGCATAGTTCATAAGTAAGGCATCAGGGCAGACCTCTTCCATATCGCGCAGAAGTTCCACCAGCACTGGAATATGACGCAATCCACGGAAAATCCCGCCGGGACCTAAGGTATCACCGACTTCCTGATCGACACCGTAGCGCTTCGGAATATCTCGATCGAGATACCATGCATCCAACCCACCTACCTGCACCGAACAAATAACGAAATCCGTACCCGCAAGAGCTTTACGGCGGTCAGTTTCCAGAAGCACCGTTGCAGGCAATTCTGCCTGATCTATCATCTTCTGAACAAGCTTACCCGTTGTTTTCAGTGCATCAGGATCTATGTCGTGCAAGCGTAATTCTAAATTTTGAAGTGATGGATATGCAAACGCCGCAGAAAGAATCTGGCGGGTGAACATTACACTTCCAGCACCAATAATGGTTAATCGAGCCATTGTATTACTCCTTACTCACGGCGGGTTTTAAGTGTCAGTGCGTAAATGGATACAGAGATAACAATAATCATCCCGTACACTAGACGTGTCCAGAACCCAGAAAGTCCCGAACTGATAACCCCCGCCTCAATAATTCCTATAATGATCGACCCGATAGCTGTTCCGTAAATTGTCCCTTTACCGCCGAAGACAGAAGTTCCACCAATAAAGACAGAGGCAAACACCAGCAGCATGTAGCCCTCGCCCATGGTCGGCCACCAGTTTGCCATTTCCAGACAAATAAGGAAGGAAACAAATGCACTAATCAGCCCCATGCCAGCAAATAACAAAATCCGTTCCCGTGAAACAGAAACACCGGTCATTCGAGCCGTGCGGATGTTATCGCCGATAAACAACAGGCTATCGCCATAGACATGGCGATTCAAAATCAGCCACGCGGCAACACAAAGTAACAAACACCAGATAGCCTGAGCAGGGATAACATCCCATAGACGTCCGACAAACACGGAATGTATCCACGTATCGCGAACATCGACGATGTTTCGCGCAAGCCCGTCAGCTAGGACAACAGCAAGCCCGCGCCACAAAAATTGTGTTCCAATAGTCGCGATAATAGAAGGAACCCCGAACCCCACAACAAGTACACCGTTTCCAAGCCCCGCAACCATACCTGTTGCCAGACAGGCAATAAGCCCGAATAGCGGACTCCCCGTAGCTTTAAATACCATTGCAAAGATCAACCCCGACAGTGCCATTACAGCCGGAAATGAAATATCCATTTCGCCACTTACAATGCAAAAGGTAAGCCCTACAGCCAGCAACGTTGTGAAAGGAATGGTGGAAAGAAACGAAATATAAATTCGCGAAGCAAGAAATGTTTTAGGACTCAACACCATAAACAGCGCTAACAATGCCAGCAAGATGCATGTTACACCGATTTGAATGCTGTAGCGTCTCAAGATAGTTGCAGCCTGCATCGTTATTCCCCCTCACCAGATTCCGTATGTTCATTGGCGGGAGTTGCTCCACACGCAAGCCCAGTCAGCAGAGATGACAACCCTTCTAAGGTAATGTCTCCCTTATTCAATTCTTGCACAACGCGCCCTCTATCCAGAATCACAAATCGATCACATGCTTCATACACATGCCGCATGTTGTGTGAGATAAACACAGCAGACCGACCAGCTTTTCGGATTTGCTGGATAAACTGCAACACCTTGCTTACTTCAGTGAGTGAAAGCGCTGTAGTCGGTTCATCAAGAATTACCGCAGAAGCCGCAAAGTACATTGCGCGCCCAATAGCCAACCCCTGACGCTCACCACCGGAAAGCACAGCAACACAAGCATCGGCAGAAACCCCTGCTCCACGCAGCCCCATGAATTCTTTCAAAATAGTTTCCGTTGCCTGCTTTTCGTACGCAACGTCAATAAGCCCGAATCTATTTCGCTTGTGCCTGCCAACAAAGACATTGCGCCACAGTGGTTGATTTTCGCACAGGGCACGTTCCTGATAGACAGTTTCAATTCCTAGCTTGCGCGCCATTTTTACAGAGTAACTCTTCAACGCAACCGGCGTATCATTAACAGAAAAACTTCCGCTATCTGCCTGTTCTACACCGGACAAAATTTTAACAAGAGAAGATTTACCTGCGCCGTTATCACCCAGCAGCCCGACTATTTCGTTGGAGCCAAGCGTAAAACTTACATCTTCCAACGCAACGACTGAACCAAAGCGCTTGCTGATATGGTGTAATTCTATGAGGGGAGTAGTGTGTGGCATGAAAATATTAAGTAAGGCACGGAGCAAAAGTGCCCCGTGCCATTTTGTAGTATTAACGAAGACCTTTTTTAGCCAGAGGCTCAATAAGTGCAATGTTACCTTTGTGCACAAATCCAGCGCCAGTGTTTACAACCAGACCGGAGAAACCGTACTTTTTGCTAAGTACAATCTGCAATACAGGCAGGTAGCCCTGTAAGAAAGGCTGACCATCGCCAACCAGATCTACATAGCCACTTTTGATTGCGGATGCTGTAGCAGGAGACAGGCTAAAACCAGCACCAATAATATCTTTAGGACCTACGCCTGCTGCGCGGAAGAAGTTTTCCAGCTGTGCAGTCAATGCGCCGTGATCCATGATTACAATGCGGCAGTCAGGGTTAGCGCTCAAGTATGCAGTCATAAGAGGCTTACCAAGGGTAGCATCTTTATCTACTTCAGGAGAAATTTCCTGATAATCAACTTTCAGACCGGCAGCTTCGAGAGTTTCAATAATACCACGGGTAGACATACCACGGGTAGGCTGACTTTTAAGTCCCCAAACAAGTGCTTTCTCACCTTTTTTCAGACCAAAACGGTTAATTGCTTCTGTAGCGAGAATGCGACCACGCGCTTTGTTATCCACGCCTGCGTAGCCAAAACCACGGGACTGATATTGTGTAGACAAGCGAGGCAGTTCAGTATCACTTGCGGTAACAATGATGCCAGCTTCTTCCGCTTCTTTTACAAACGGAGCAAATGCATCATCACCCGGATGACCCATTACAACAATGCCGTCAGGAGAGGTTGCCATAGCCTGTTTGAAGTTTTCAATCATCTTCTGCGGACTCCAGTCGGAGTACATAAATTCTACAGTACAACCAAGATCAGCAGCAGCCTGCGCTGCACCATTCTGAACAATGGTGTTGTATGTACCGCCAACAGGCCCACCGGTATCGAAGTAAATTGTCATGCCTTTGCCAGCCTGTTCGAGAGAAGAGCCGGAAAATGCAACATTAGGAAGAGAGATAGTTGCAGCAGCAACTAACAGCATAAAACAAATGAAAGAAGTAAAAATATTTTTGCGTCTTTGCATGAATGTGCTCCGAAAAAATTGAAGTTATACAGCAAACAATATAAGCACTGTTCAATATATGATTAGAGAGTCTAAGAACAATTGAAAAAACCAATCACCCACACAGATTACTATAGGCAATCATGATAGCTAAATTTAGGCACAGACACGAGTTGACCTAACCACTGCAACTCACCAACTATAGACCATCTAAGTTTTTTTCTGCCCTAAGGGGCACGCGATAAAAAACTTTGGTAGAGAAGTAGAAAGACTCTCCCAACTACGACTTATAAAGCATCTTCCAATTGAAGCACTGCATACTAAGCAAAAAAGCAAGCTAGTACCGTAGCCATGCGTCAGACTAAAGGAGAATACGCTGTGAAAAGACATGTTATATCATGCATTGCAATGTTCGGCATCTTCCTGTGCCTTACAAGCACAGGACACACGCAGGAATCAGACGATGGATTTTCCTCCCCAATCAACGAAGCTGAGTTAGCCTTGGATGCTATCCTCACATTCGATCAATTAGCATCCCAAGATGACCGATTTGGTCCCTTTATGGACTTTATAATTGGATACCCTGAGCGGGACACGACGTTCGACCATCTCTATAAATCATTTTTCACACCAGCACTCATAAAGGCATGGCGTACAGCCGAACGCGATCGAGTTATGCAAGATTGTAAAGGGGAATATATTGATGGGGATCTATGCGGATTAGGATTTAATCCATTATCGTGTGCGCAAGATGACCCACCAAACGGCTATGTTTATAAAACCCAGATGGAAACAGACAAATTCATTCTCATTGCTGCCGCATGGAAAGGCTGGGAAGACCCAACTGCCATTTATCGAATGGTGTTTGAAGAAAATCAATGGCGCTTAGACGGCGTCATCTGTGCTGATGGAGATCGGTTTAATTAACCTTTCCGAAAATTATTTTCACAGGGGCTTGAGCACATAGCATAGTGCAATTACGGCTCATGTCCCTGTTGAATGTTTTTGCTACGTTTTTAAATAAGCAGCAATCGTCCCCCACTTTCACAAGAACAATATGTGTATCTACTGAAGAATATTTTTGACGATCATATAAATACGTTGGACATCTTCGTCACCAGCTTCGCCAACCATCCGGTTAATTTCCTGTCGTAATTCCTGACAATCAATTTCACCCGCGCTTTCAAAAAGTTCGCCTATTTTCACACCCAGCCCTTGAGCAAGCTTGCTGACCAACGTTATTGTCACATTAGCCTCACCACGTTCAAGTTCACTTATGTACTTTGCTCCTGTATCGGCTGCCACAGCCAACTGCTCCTGAGTCATTTTTTTTGCCTTACGTAATGCTCGAACCCTTTTTCCAAACAATGTTAATTCAGTAGACATGAATTTCTCCTATCAAAGTATCATGTCCTGTGAACAAAGTATTTGCAATTGCCTCACCCCCCAAAACTTTCAAAAAATACCAAAGCTATTTGTTAGTTCTTTTCACAGAAGTTTCGTTTTCTGTTATTACAGTACAATGCTCTGAAGGAGGATTGCTATGCAGTGGTACCAGAAAACGGAAGAGGCTATTTTTGCTGAACTTGAAACAAGCGCTACAGGTCTGACGCAAAAACAGGTGTCTGAACGACTGGCAAAGTATGGTGAAAACGTCGTCGGTGACGAAGATGCTGTTAACTACTTCGAAATTCTTCTCCATCAGTTAAAAAGCCCGCTCGTAGTTATTTTGCTTATTGCAGCAGCAGTCACGACACTGCTCGGCGAATTTATCGATGCCGGAGTCATCGGTGCTGTTGTAATTTTGAACGGACTCATCGGGTTTATTCAAGAATCCAAAGCAGAACAAAGTGTCCGGTCTCTCCAAAAAATGGTAACACCTAAAGCCTTAGCCATCCGTGATGGTAAAGAAATGGAGATAGACAGCAGAACCTTGCAACCCGGTGACATTGTCATTCTCTTTTCAGGAGCGATGGTTCCTGCTGATATTCGCCTGATAGAAGCCAATGAACTCCGCATTGACGAGTCGATGCTAACAGGTGAATCGCTGCCGGCTAACAAGCTCCCTGAACTCATACCAGAAGATGATCTTTCACCGGGCGATCAGGTAAACATGTCCTTTATGGGAACAATTGTTGTCAACGGACGTGGTAAGGGCATTGTCACTGAGACAGGTCTTAAAACAATGCTTGGCGGCATCGCGCAGGATATCCGCTCTATCGGCAAAGTAGCCGCACCAATTCAGGAAAAAATAGAACGTCTCGCAAAAGCAATCGGCGTTCTGGTACTCAGTGCCGCTTCTCTCCTCTTTATTCTGGGGCTGGCTCTCGGCGAATCTATCAAAAATATGTTTTTAACAGCAGTGGCTGTATCCGTAGCAACAGTGCCGGAAGGTCTTCCAATTGTTGTCACCATCGCTATGGCTGTGGGGGTTAAGCGCATGGCATCGTATAATGCTGTTATCCGAAAGCTTGCAGCTGTTGAAACATTGGGCAGCACCACTGTCATTTGCTCCGATAAAACGGGGACTCTGACAGTAAACCGAATGACAGTAACAAAAATTTTTGATGGCAAAGATGAAATGACTATAACTGGCACTGGATACATCCCTGAAGGAGAATTTACCACAGCAAACGGGGACAAAACACCTCTCACAGAATCGTTGCAACACGTTTTGCGCATAGGCTTACTCTGCAACGAGTCACGCCTTGTCCAAAAAGACGATACATGGGAAGTCGAAGGCGATCCGACAGAAGGAGCGCTCATTGTATCTGCGTTAAAATCCGGCATGACTATGGATGAAAAAAAAGCATGGCCGGAAATTGCGATACTCCCCTTTGAATCTGACAGAGGCTACATGGCAACCCTGCATGAGCACGCGGGTAAAAAATTTCTTTTTGTCAAAGGTGGACATGACAGACTTCTCACTGCTTGCGACCCTACTCTTTTTCCGTATGGAACAACTATTGATCTAATAGACGAAGAGGCACATGAAATGGCGGCAAAGGGATTACGAGTGCTCGCATTTGCAGTAAAAGAAATGCCTGCTGAAACAACGACAGTTTCAGATGCAGACGCTATGAACGGTCTGCAATTCATGGGACTGCAAGGAATGATGGATCCGCCTCGTCCAGAAGCTATTGAAGCCGTTGCCAACTGCCAGTCGGCAGGAATCCGTGTAGTTATGATTACAGGCGACCATGCTGATACAGCCTATGCCATTGCGAGGATGCTTGGAATTAACACAGCCCACGACGGTGCTGTTACTGGTACACGCCTTGCCAAGATGACGGATCAGGAACTTTCAGAAATTGTTCAGGAAGAGTCTGTGTTTGCCAGAATCGCTCCAGATGATAAATTCCGCATAATAAATAGCCTCAAGGAACATGGTGAAATCGTCGCCGTAACAGGAGACGGGGTAAACGATGCTCCTGCCCTTCGAACTGCACATATTGGTGTCTCCATGGGGAAAGGCGGAACAGATGTTGCGCGTGAATCATCAGACATGGTGCTGATTGATGACAATTTCTCTAGCATATTCCATGCAGTCCGCGAGGGACGAATTGTTTTTGACAACTTGCGTAAGGCTATTTTCTTCCTCCTGCCAACGGGTCTTGCCGCCGTGTGGTCGATTCTTTTGACTATGATATTCGGGCTGCCGATTCCATTTGTCGCAGCGCAGCTTCTCTGGATTAACCTTGTCACAAACGGATTACAGGACGTAGCCTTCGCATTTGAACCCGGTGAAAAGGATGTAGGCGACCGACCACCACGCCCTACAGATGAAGGCATCATTAATTCATTACTCCTACAGCGAACTGTGATTGTAAGCCTGTGCATTGCGTTAGGCGTATACGGTGTTTTCAGCGCAGCACTTGAGCAAGGGGTTAATCTAGAAAAAGCCCGTACACTGGCTATGACTACTATGGTATTTTTCCAGTTCTTTCAGGCAATAAATTCCCGTGCAGAACGTGCATCTATTTTTACTATCAATCCTTTTTCCAACCACTTTTTGCTGGTGAGTATGATACTCGCAGTGGGCGCACAAATTAGTGTTGTCTACGTATCGTCTTTGCAATGGGTATTCAGAACACAGCCTCTATCAGGTGAAGAATGGGGAATATGCATCTCTATCGCATCCATAATTATTCTTGTGGTAGAAATTGAAAAAGCGCTCCGACGAACGATACGTCAAAAGGCGCTGTAGATTCGATCCTCACACGACCTGCACTGGTTATATTGCGCAAGTAGAAAAAATTAATATCCCAGTGAACCTACAAGAAGCTCCCGCCAGCTATTAACTAGCTGACGGGAGTTTCATCATTGTTATCTAAAAAAGTACTAGAAAAATGCGGCATCACGAATATAGTTCGTTTCATTTTTTTTCATAACGAACTCATTTTGCTCAACTACGTCGTGATATTTTTTCAATTCTGATAAATACCATCGTTACCTGATTACACCGCATCTTCCGTTAAGAATTTATCTCGACCATCCAGTTTAGCTAAGTACAGCAAGCTATCTGCCCGTTCGACAAGCTGAGCACCTTTTTCATGTTCTGCCATTTCTGCAATCCCACCACTTACAGTGATGGGACGAACAGTACACTGCAATGCAGAATTGCGTAGTTGCGCTGCAAACAGCTCCATGCGTTCTAAGGCTTGTTTCGCCTTGCATGAAGGCAACAATACTAGAAATTCTCCGCCGCCAGTTCGCGCAATCACATCGCCATCATGCATATGACTCCCAAGTAGTGCTGCCAGATATCGCAGAACATCATCGCCACAGTGCCTGCCCTGCGCTTCATTTAGCCGAGTAAAGTGATCGATATCGAAAACACACACACTCAGAGTGAGATCTTGCGCCACAACATCAGAGACTGTCCTTTCCAGCAAAGCAGGAACATACCGCGAGTTATACAGCCCTGTAGTGGAGTCCACCACATCAAGTTGGTCGAGCATATATGAACGGGATGTCAAAATATCCGACACATGCTTGCTTTGGGTTACATCCTCAAGTGAAAGCAAAACATACCGAAGCTGACCGTCATCCTGAATAGGGTTTGCAGTCATTTTCACCCACTGAGGCATGGTCTTTTGAAGGCTGTCCTTCCGTAAAAGAGTTTGGGAAACAGCACGGTTTGATTGAATTGCTTGCATTACAGGATGTTCATACTGGGAAATTGTTTTTTCACCAGCAGCAGTGGCAAATCCTTCAAGTACATTAGACGAATTATGATTCCACATATTCAGTGCCGCAGGGTTTGTATAGAGAACCTCACACTCAGGTGAAAAAATCATAACGCCATTCGAAAGCTGTTCAGCGAATAATACTACATCTTTAGACAAATTCATAAATCAAACCCCGTTCAAAGAAGTTATGTCATAATGAACCTTTGTTACACACAATTGCAATAAAATAACATTAAAAATGGACTTGCTACATTTTTTTGCTGGCGATTACCTGTTACACTATGAGTTATCTCTAAAGTACTTTTTTTGGTTATCGTAGGAGGTTTCCATGACGACACTTTTCCCCTTGCTTGGTGATCCACTTCCGCAGGTTACTGTAAAAACAACCAAAGGTACAATGACGCTCCCTGACGATCTAAAGGGGAGCTGGTTTGTTCTTTTTAGTCACCCTGCTGACTTTACACCGGTCTGCACTACTGAATTTGTAGCATTACAAAAACGCATCAAAGAATTTGACGCCCTGCATTGCAAATTAGTCGGCATATCAATGGATCAAATTTTTGCTCACATAAAATGGATCGAATGGATTAAAGAGCAAACAGGTGTTGAAATTACGTTCCCTGTTATTGCTGATTATGGCGAAGTGGCAGAAAAATTAGGTATGATACACCCTGGCAAAGGAACAAACACGGTCCGCGCGGTATTCATTATTGATCCTGACGGTCTTGTGCGTACCATTTTCTATTACCCGCAAGAAATTGGCAGAAATATTGATGAAATGCTTCGCACCATTCAGGCCTTGCAAATTTCAGATAGAAATAAAGTTGCCGTACCTGCCAACTGGCCTAAAAACGAGCTTATCGGTGACCGCGTTATTATTCCTCCAGCACAGACTGTTGAAGATGCTAAAATTCGTCTGGACACACACGAAGGATACGATTGGTGGTTCTGCCACAAAGAGCTTAAAGAAGAATAAAATCTCCAAGCCCCCAAAAGGGGGCTTCGGCTTTTGTTCCACGATGCTACGTGTCTTTTCTAACCATTTTGTTCCGAATTTGGCACAATCCCGTATCAGCTTTTACAAATTACCACGTCAACAGTCTCCGGTAGTGCAGCTCTGGTGGCTGTTGACCATTTTTTTATACATTGCCTGACGACACCCGTACTCTTCTTCCAATTTTCTTAGCATAACTTATTGAAAACAATTCCTGTTAAGTGCTACCATACTAGATACTAAAGGGAGGTTACAATGCGCTGGAAACAATTCCTCACACCAGTTGAGTCCATATCAACTGAAAACGCCCTTACTATGTTAGGTGCAGATGACTCTATTCAACTTGTAGATGTTCGGCAGCCTGCTGAGTATGACGACGGGCACATCGCCGGAGCCAAGCATATTCCGCTTGGTGAACTGCTGGATAGAGCCAATGAACTGGATAAAGAAAAGCCCGTTATGGTCTATTGCGCTGTCGGAGGGCGAAGTCGCGTTGCTGCACAGCTTCTTTCCGGTAACGAGTTCAACACAGTATACAATCTTACTGGCGGGTTTAACATCTGGGAAGGTTGGGAAAGCATTGGCGACTACGAACAGGGGCTGGAACTCTTCAACGGACTTGAGTCACTGGAAGAATTTCTCATTGTGGCTTACCGGATGGAGCTTGCGTTGGGAGAATTTTACACAGACATGTCCAAGCGTGTTGCAAATCAAGAAGCAGCCTCTCTTTTTGCTAAACTTGCAGCCATTGAAGCAAAGCACAAAACAAATATTATTGCGCAGTATACTGACATCACGAAAAAAGAATTCCCAAATAACATCGACATTGACGGTGCTTTTGAAGGCGGTTTGACGACTGCTGAATATATTTCCCGCCTCGGCACTGACATGGAAAAACCACTGGACATTATTGATTTTGCCATGTCCGTAGAAGGGCAGGCAATGGACTTGTATATCCGTGCAGCAGAAAAAGCACCGGATGAGCAAACTAAAAAAGCGTTGCTACAAATCGCTTCTGAAGAAAAAGCTCATCTTAACAGCCTCGCTGCTGTTTTGGATTCTCTGTACGCATCACAGAGATAAAGGAGTTAGTTATGGCAAAACTGGCACTCGTTGGCGCAGGACACGCCCACATGACTCTGATGACCAACATCAAACAATGCGTAGAACAAGGTCACACCGTCGATGTTATTGGTCCCGGCGAACGGCATTACTACTCCGGCATGGGACCCGGAATGCTTGGCGGTTCGTACTCACCTAAAGAAATCAGTTTCCCTGTTCAGCGCATGTGTGAAGAACAAGGTGCTACTTTCCATGTAGACAGTTGCGTAGGGATTGATCCTGAACAACAAGTCATCACACTACAGTCCGGTAAAAAACTGGAATACGATGTTGCGTCTTTCAACACGGGTAGCTCTATCATCGATGATCTGGTTAAACCGGATTCTAAGGATATCTACACAGTAAAACCTATTGAAAAATTACTGGAAGGACGCAACCGTATTTTCGAATTAGCTTCAAAAGATCACCTGAACATAGGTGTCGTCGGTGGCGGTCCCGCCGGAGTCGAGGTGGCAGGAAATGCACTTGCCGCTGCTAAAGAAGCTGGTGCAAAGGCAACGGTACGTCTGTATCACGGAAAAAGTTTTATGAAGCAGACCCCCGAAAAAGTACGCAAGCAAGTACGAAGCGTTTTAGAAAAGCACGGCGTGCAGTTTGTGGGTGGGGAGTATGTTTCAGAAGTAACAACGTGCAAAGTGACACTTGCTGATGGCACAACATACGATGATGACATTATATTCATCGCCATGGGTGTGCGCCCACGTCCTCTTTTTGAACCCTCCGGCATCCCGTATGGAAAAGATGGCGGTTTGCTCGTAAACAAATATCTGCAAAACACAAAATACAACAACATCTTCGGCGGCGGGGATTGCATCTGGTACGAACCGCAACCACTCGATAAAGTTGGTGTCTATGCAGTACGACAAAATCAGGTGCTCAACGACAATGTTATTGCAAAGCTGAACAATGAACCCCTGAAAGAATTCAGCCCCGGTGGAGACTATCTCTTAATCTACAACACTGGTGAAAATACTGGCGTGCTGCACAAATTCGGCATCAGTTTTAATGGAAAACCTGCTTTTGTCATCAAAGATTACATTGATTCAAAATTCATAGACAAATTCAAGCCGGATTATGACAAATAAAACAAAACCTCCCAAGATTGCAGTGCAACTTGGGAGGTAAAATTTTCTTACACCAATTGAAAATGATCCGGTAAACAATGGTGGCATCCATTTGCATTCGGATACTTCTTTTTCGCAGATTCCAAAGCTTTTTCAGGTGTGGGAAATTCGCCGATGGAGTACAGTTGGTCTTGAGGCGGACACCATTCACAACCTTCTTTATGAACTTCATGGTCACCGCTTGCCATCTTTTTTTTATGAACATGGTACTTCTGCATACGCTCCTCCTCATAGCCCTGTGACGTTTTCAACAACACAGCCATCAGTAAGATTCTCTGCCGGTGCCAAGTGTTTTCTGCCCGCAGGGGGAATTCCTGCTGCCACCATACCGATTATTCAAACTTATACTCTTATAATCACATATACCGAACATCAAAGCACAGTGCAAACACGGTTTCTTAACAAGAATTCAAGCGCGTAATAATGCTGTAACTACAAGCTACGCCTGTTCTTATTTTCAAATAGTACTGAACTATTCTTATGTGTCCACTCCTGCTGAAACGTACCATCTTCCTTTTCAATTATGATCTGCGCCGGAGCAGAGGCACTCGCGAGCTTTCGGGCAACGCGAACACCTTCCTGCTGCGTTGTGCATACATGACACGCTACATCCTGACCTTCTTTTTTTACTTTCCATTTATCGCCATGGGGACGAACAAAAAAAGTAGCTCGTTTCATCACTGCTCCTTGTATCTACAACTGGCTTTCATTGTAGCACAGGAAACGCTTTCTCTTCCAGTTTGAAAAAAGTCCATAAAAATACCATGTCGGCCTCCGGATTAAATTATGGCATGGTGCCTAAAAAGCGAATCACAGGAGGCCGACATGGCGAAGCTTACCGTATCATCAATCTATCGGTTCTTGGAAGGGTTTGATAATCTTCAAATCAACGTGGGA
>NZ_JAOARI010000016.1 GCF_025210605.1 Halodesulfovibrio sp.
ATATTACTTTGAGCCAAGTGAAAGAGGCGGTTGCTTTAATAAACAACCGCCCCAAAAAGAAACTAGGTTTCAGGACAACCATCGAGTTTTTAACTGAACTCGGAATATATCAACTGTTAAGTTTGACGTGACAATCTGCGTAGAGAATCCGTAGCCGTTAGCTTTGACAACATGCTTGCCATCTACAATTTCCTTTCTTTACAGGTAATGGCGCGAATCTGTTTGTTTGACAGCTGGATGATTGTCCATGTGTCTTTCGGAATAACTTCCGTGAGTAACGGTGTCTGGCGTATTTTCATTAGAGGCCAAGCACCGGGTCGGGCTGGCGGTATCTGTTGTCTGCAACGCGGTTCGGCTGAAGATTTTTTGCTTCCCAAGGGGCAAATTTCAGCGCGTAGGATGTTGGGCTGTAGTCATGCTTTTTTTGTGAGCAAACAGACAGGCGTGGCTGCAAATAGATTGAGCTACATCGTGCACAAACTCTTTTTGCAAACTTTGCAAATTCTGCTGTTAAGCGGAGTTCTGCCGCTTGTAGTGTTCGCGGGAGCAATCGATTTGGTTAGGTCGTTTGACAAACAGCTTTCCACACCATGGACACGGTTTTGGCTTTTTGATCCGCCTTTTTGCAGCACACTACAAAAAAGGGCATGTAAAAACGCTCCAATCAGGCACGCTACAAGGCTAAACAACTTGTCGGGTTGCTTGACTCCAAACAGGCTATGAGTCTCAAGCTTGAATCCCCTGAGGTTATTGCAGGTAAACAGTTTGAGCAGGATATGCAGGAGTGGAGCAGGCAGCTTGATGCCTTTGCAGCTGGTGAGCAAAAGACGAAGGATTTGATTGTAGGGGGTACTCCTGACGTCTTACAGCGCTTAGGATTTCCAGATTATCCTGTCATCATGCAAGGTAAAGACGTTGCAAAAGTGCTCAGTGACCGCGAAGATCATTGTCTTCCTATGGAGCAATTACGAGTGTTACCGCAGGCTTTGTGGGAGCCTGTCATGATATTCAAGTCAGCATCTAAAACAGGTGCATATACGATTTTGACTGAAATTAAAAATCCAGTTGATAAAAGAAATGTAATGATTGCATTGCACCACAATGTGCGTAGTCAGCGTGTAAGGGTTAACCGTATTGCGAGTGCGTACACGAGAAGGCCGCATTGGTATGTTGGGTAAATAAGGATGGGGCTGCTGCGGTATCAGGATAAAAAGAAAAGCCTCGCATGGGCGAGAACTGCCAGGCTACAATTGCCCATAGTGCCGCCTATGCGAAACAATATAAATTTACTCACTGAAAACGAAATAGTCAAGCCAGCACTGCCGAATAATAAACATTCTCTTGCCCCTGAAAAGCCCACTTCCGGCATTCCAGCACAGAAGGTGCAGGATGCAATCAGCGCATTACCAGTCATGCCTAACGCTCTCGATGCATCTGTTGTGCAGTCAGAGGGTAATATTCCCGCCCATATTGAAGTGGGGCTGGAAAAGATAGATACACGCGGTGTGCGGGGTATTTATGACCCTGTGACCGAGCGTATTTATCTTGTAGCTGATAATATAGAGTCAGAGCAGGAAGCCAAAGAAATTTGGCTGCATGAGCAGGTAGGGCACCACGGATTACGCGGGATTATGGATGAGCAGGAGCGTAATCTGCTGCTTAACCAAGTAGCCTTATCTGTCGGCAATACCGAACTTCGATCTATTGCTGAACGCTACGGATTGGACTTGCAGGACAAATCGCAGCGTCAGCAGGCGGCAGAAGAGTATTTAGCCCAAGTGGCTGAAAAGCTGTTTTTGGGTGAATCTCTTTCTGTTAAGGCAGCACGGGCATGGAAAAAGCTTGTCGCTTTCATGAAAAAAGCGCTGGCAAAGTTCGGCATTGTGGATGCTCCGGATACGTTAGTTGAAGATGTCCTTGCCGATTCCGTCTCCTATTTGCGGGGGGCTGGCAGCAGTACCCGCATCATTGCAAAGGATGGGCAGCGCTACTATCTAGTACCGCAAGCTGTTATGCGCCATCCACGACTGGGCAGGGTACGTGACCTTTTGAATGTCGATATTGAATCTACTGAAATGCGCGACATAATCGACTAGAAAGACATGACAGCCCTGCAAGCCGCTGCGGGATTGCCGTATTGGTCCGCAAAGCAGAATGACGGGTTCCGTAAAGTCTATGAAGTACAGCTCACCCGTTCAGAGCGCAGGAACCGCATGCTGCAAGAATCTCTAAAAGAAGCATCCACACTTATGGATGGTAAGCTGAGTACTGAACAAGAGCAGAAACTCTCAGCTTTTGTATGGAAGTGGGACGGTAAAGAAATTGAGGAGCTAAAGGACATCAAGAAAGTGGTGTTCAAAGACGGGCAAGCAGAACCAGCCGTAGGCGATCAGGCACTCCAAGGCAGGGCGGGCGGTTTCTCCTGTGTACACCTTCCGTACCTTCTCTCATAATTTGCTGCTGCTTTGGAATCAGATGGCACGGCATGAGGGCAAAGAAGGCAAGGTAGCCCTTGCCAAATCTCTTGGGGCAACCGCAGCCCTTGGTGGTGTAACAGCATTGCCGATGTATGCCACAGCTATGGCGGTAGTCCAGCTCATTATAGGCAGTGACGATGATTGGACGGAAAAGATCAGGCGTGCATTGCCAAAGTCTGACATGCTGCGCGATATGGCAATTTACGGACTGCCCGCCGGATTTGGCGTGACCCTTGGCGGTTCCCTTGGGGTCGAAGCACCTATTGTTTCACGATTGAGTGCAGCGGATACCCCGCAGACAGCCCTTGCCGACAATTTGGGTGATATCCTCGGCATTCCTTGGGACTTGTTCGTGAAAAAGCCAACCCGCATCATGACCGCCCTTGAGAATGAAAACGATATGCGTGCCCTTGAGGAAGCCATGCCGACGGTGATTAAGAACATCATGCAGGCATACCGCCTGTGGAATGAAGGGCATACCTCATTGCGCGGGGCACCAATTGAAGGAGAGAAGCTTAGTACCAGTGAAATGGTCGCCCGTGCTATAGGCTTCCAGCCTGTCAGTGCCGTAAGGCAATGGGATAGTCATGCAGCCACCAAGCGCAGCATGGCAATCCGCAGCGAAACGGCAAATAAGATTGCCGCAAAGATCATGGCAGCCATCAAAGACAAGGATTATGCCGCACAGAAGAAAGCGCAATCCGAATGGATGGCGTGGAACGAGCAGGCGCAGAAGGATAAAAAGCCGTGGCTTATTGTGACTGGTGCAGATATCCGGCGCAGGTTGAAAGGGCGTATGAAGGGCAAGCGCCCGAATCGTCGGGAGATGCTTAGGAAGAAGGCTATGGGTGATGTTTGGTGAAGGAAAAGCCCCGTCAATAATGGCGGGGCGTAATGACTATTTATTTCTTGGCTGGGGTCTGGGGCTTTGGTGGAGGTGGCGGAGTTTTTCCTAACGGGACTGTATTGGTTTCTCCAGGTGATGCTTTAGGGGGTACTGGAATGCTTTTTCCTTCATTACTAGAATCTATTTTATTTTTATTGATCATAACAACTCCTTGCTGATTAGATTTATTGTTTTTGCGGCGTGTTGACAGGATTCCGTGGTTTTGGAGGTGGCGTAATTTTTTTCCCTTTTTCTAACCGCTCAGGCCGTGATTGAGGTGGAATTTTTTTTCCTTTTTCAACTCGGATAGTTATGTTTGTCATAGCTGACGTATCCTGTAATGCTTGTGTGTTAAGTTTTAACGCATTGGAGGAATACTTTTTGCCAATTTGATCAATATTGCATCCAATGAATATGACTAAGAAAAAAATTCCAATGAAAAACGCCCATAATCCAATGATGTTTGATTTCTCAATGCCACCATCGTATTTTGTTGGAATTTCTTCATATATCTTATCGTACTGTTCGCTAGCGTATCGCTTGTCGAGCTCTGTTAATTTTTCAGAAGCACTTTTTGCACTGTAGTTAAAAGATATTAAGACTGATAGCGTACTAATTAGTAAGCTAATCCAAGAAAAAATAAGTATCCATAATTGGGATGCCAAAGATAATGGAACAACTTTATCAATAAAGCTTGTTGAAAAAGCCAAGAATGTGCCGGCTAATGCTAGCAATTTATTATCGAAGCTAGCTTGCTGCTCAGAATTTATTTGATCTAGCGTTTTCCTGTACTCTAGGTATGCTTCTCTGTTTGGGTCTGGCTGCATTTCTCTAATGCAATCAATTAACGCTGCTGTATCGAATTTACAGGTACGCTCATCTTCTGAATTCGTTTGATCATCTTGTGGCATAATGAGTTATTTTTTGGGAGGGTTCGTTGGCGTTTCGTTTTTTCTATATGTGGGTTGCTTCGGTGGTGGTGGAGGGGGTTTTCCTGCGGTTTTATTAGTGCTTGGAGCCTGAATAATTATTTTTGTTTTGTCTTCCATGATCGCTCTCTGAAAATGTAAGTTAGAGTGAAAAGAATTAAAGAGTCTTTTACCAGCTTTGTTTTGCAGTATTTTTTCTAAATGTTCTTATCTGCGCTTCAATGTGCATATCATCTTTGCTTACCTGTTCAAGATAGTCACATAAGGCATCAGCGACTTCGTCCTTAGTTGCTCCGGCTTTTTTTGCTGCACTTATCATCTTCCGAGCATGTTGCTTTTCTATCTCATGCCCAGCGTAAACCTTGTCTACCATTCCAAAGCACTTTGGAACCATTTCTTTCCAATTCATTTAGTCTTTTTCTCCTGAGTAAGTAATTACTTTTAAGGCTGATAGATAAAGGTATAGTTTTATAAAATCAAGTACGTGTGCTGTAGATGTACGGATTTTGCTAAGTGTGCTGTATCCCTCTGTCATTAAAATACCATGTCGGCCTCCGGATTAAATTATGGCATGGTGCCTAAAAAGCGAATCACAGGAGGCCGACATGGCGAAGCTTACCGTATCATCAATCTATCGGTTCTTGGAAGGGTTTGATAATCTTCAAATCAACGTGGGA